>CAZOOT010000024.1:0-30157 GCA_964581455.1 uncultured Chitinophaga sp.
GCCGAAACTGTAATTGTCCCGCCTTTTTCTGTATGTTTTATCGCATTTGAAACGATATTTTGAATAATGGAAATCAGCATTTTCCCGTCTGCAAATACAAAAGTATTTTCTTCAACTTCGTGATGAAGATTTATTGTTTTTATTAAAGCAGTATCATTTAAGTTCTCAAAAACTTTATCAATATAGTGGGTTAGTTGGATTTTTGTGGGAGAAAATACATCTGATGCATATTTGATCCTTGCCCATTCTACTAAATAGTCCAGCATATTTAATTCATCCGTTGAAGATTTATAAAGCAAGTCAAGCATTTCCTGAACCGTATCGGGGTTCATTTTATGAAAATTTTCTTGCAGATATTTTGCAGTTCCAATAATAGCAGATAAGGGACTTCTTAAATCGTGTGAAAGTATTGCCAGTACACTCTCTTTATGAGCATTAAGTTCTTCCAGTTCTTTGATGTATTTTCTTATAGAACTTTCGGATTGTTTCTTGTAAGTTAAGTCCTGTAAAATTTTAACATAGCCTATCATTTCTCCTTCTGAACTAATAAGTGGAAAAACTAATCCATAAGCATAAAAAAGGCTCTTGTCTTTAGCAATGTGCCATCTGTTATCGGTTGCTCTGCCTTCTTTTAAGGCTGTGGCGATTTCTTTTTTCGGAATTCCATTTTTTATATCTTCTTCTGTAAATATTAAATCGAAATGTTCTCCGATAACTTCATCAGTTTCATAACCAAATATTTTTGTAGAACCAGAACTCCAGCTGTTTATGATGAATTCTTTATTTAACGTAAAAATCGAATAATCTTGTAAACTATCAATTATCTGGCTATAGAATTCTGCAGTAGGTACATATTTACTTTTAAGAATTTTAGAATTGTTTTGTTTGTTATTCATAGGAATGGTTTCGTGAAGTAGATGTTTGGAAATATATCAAAAAAATATCTGATTGAAAGTTAAAGATGAGGATAAATATTTTTAAAGTGCCTTATTTCGAAAGTATTGGCAGATTATTCATCAATATTCTTCAATGTTAGTTGTTTTTTGAGTATTTAGCGATTCTTAAAAGTGAAAACATGCTTACTTTGAAAGGATTTTTTAGTCCGCCCGGGGTCTTGTTCATCGGGCTAGACTATTGTAGTCTCCGCTGGCAAGACCCCGGGCGGACAGAAATCTCTTTTTATATTGATTGATATAAAGGTGTACTGATATATCTCAGTCCGGAATCAACAATTATTGTTGCTACTGTTTTTCCAGGGCCCAGCCTTTCAGCTATTCTCAGGGCTGCAACTATATTTGCTCCTGTTGATGTGCCTGCAAAAATTCCTTCTTCTTTGGCAAGTCGTCTGGCCATTGACATTGCATCTTCTGTAGTAACAGTTAAAATCTCATTTACGATTTCCGGTTGCCATAGTGGTGGAATAAAGCCAATGCCAATTCCTTCAATTTTATGTGACCCTGAAGGACGTCCGGATAGTACAGCAGACTCATCCGGTTCAACTGCAAATGTTTCAATCTTGTTGTTATGTTTTAAAAGTGATTTAGTTACCCCATGTATGGAATGTGCCGTACTCACAGTATGTACAAAAGCATCTACGCTGCCTTCAGATTGCTTCCAGATTTCATCACCAAGCGGATAATAACCTTGTTCTGCATCATGATTGTTTAATTGGTCTGCCCACCAGTGATTTTCCTGTTCACTAAACTTTTTTGATGTTTCAATCATTTCTTTAATGAGACCTTCAGTTATTTTTTTGTTATCACTTAATACATCTGTAACGGTGGCTCCAAATGCCTTCATTGTAATTCTCTTTTCATTGCTGAAAGCATCAGAAAAAACAGCATGAAATTTATAACCCAGGGATGCACATACAAATGCCAGTGATATGCCTGTTGTGCCGGCAGTATATTCCACAACAGTACTTCCTTGTTTTATAAGCCCTTTTCTTTCTGCTCCTTCAATCACAGCTTTAGCCATTCTGTCTTTCATGCTTCCTGTTGGATTGGCGCTTTCCAATTTTGCCATAATCCTGGAACTATTGGCGGGAACTATGTTTTTTAATTCTACCAATGGAGTATTCCCAATGGCATTTTTGATGTTGGTATTTCCTGATGACATATTTTTAAATTTATGAGTTATTGAAAATCTCCGTTTTTGGAAAAGTAGGATAAAATTGCAGAAATACCATGTTAGCGGTAGTTTCACCGTACAGGAGCCACACGTCTTTTATTTGTTATTCCTGTTGATATTAAATCAGGGAAGGCTACATTTACTTTTTAGAAGATAGAATTTAAAGTTGCTTGTCATGTCAGATGTAGTCAAATCTTTTTCTGTGTCCAACCCTAAGCCTTTTACAGCCGCTACCATTTTTAATTCGAGGTCTTCAATTGAAATCCGGTCTCTAGTGTCCTTTTCGGATAGAATGATGCGAATATAGATTTCGTTAGGTGTCACTAATGTGTCAGCACTGCCACTTACTTCAATGTAAGGTTGGTCAATAAAATTCTTGGTCTGTGAGTTAGCAAAATGAATGGTTGAAAGCAGAAATACTAAAAGTGTCAATTTTTTCATAAATAATTTTTTAGAAAGATGCAGATGTTTCGGAGATTACATACATGACGCACAACACATAAATATACGACACTCATGAACTACAATAAAAAAAGCGAAGAATGATCTTCAATGATCTGGCATTCGCCATCTTTATTGTTATGTCGTCAATACAATTTCAGGGATTGGTCTTCGCTAAGCTGATTTCATACAAACTGCTCCAGTAATGCTATCCTTTTTTCAATCGGTGGGTGAGTGGCAAACATATTATCCCAGGATGCTGTTTTATGTGCTGATGGAGTTGGATTATTTATAAAAAGTTGTGCTACATCACGACTTTTTACTGCTTCAATATTCGGATCTGCCGAGATCTTTTTTAATGCACTGGCTAATGCCATAGGATTCTTTGTCATTTCAGCCGCTCCGGCATCTGCCAGGTATTCTCTTTTCCTGCTGATACCAAAACGAAGCAATAATGAAATCAGGTAAGCTATTGCTGTAACCACAATTGCAATTAAAATAATGGCACCGCTTCCTTTACTGTCTTTTTTACCTCTGCCTGCAAAACGGATACTTCTGAATGCCATTTCTGCAAGAAAAGAAAATATACCTACAAAAATGATGGAGATGATAAGCAGCCTTACATCCCTGTTTCTGATATGCGTCAATTCGTGGGCAATAACTCCTTCCAGCTCTTCATCATTCAGTTTATTAATGATTCCCCTGGATAAAGAGACAGCATAACTCGATTCATTGATACCGCTGGCAAATGCATTTAAAGAATCATCATCAATAATATTCAGTTTGGGCATTTTCATTCCTTTCGAGATGCAGAGATTCTCAACAAGGTTATATACTCTTTTATTCTCTTTTCTTTCCAGTGGTTTGGCACCAGTAGCCATTCTGATAAAAGCTGAATGTCCTGTCCATGCAATTAAAAACCAAATGCCAACAGCAATCAGAACAAAGGGCATCGTTTTAAGAAAGTCGATACCTGAATACCCGGCCTGGTAATTGTTATCCGCTGACCCTGAATTTTGATTAATAAAAAATATAATGATATAAATCATTACCAGCAGTAATGCCGGAAATGCGATCAGCAGTAATACTGAATTGAAATTATTTCGTTGTATTTGCTGGTGAAGTCCGGTATATTTCATTCAGAACCTGTAAGTATTAATTCTTTTTTGGAATTTGTGATTTGTATTTTAGAATTTAATAGCCGGTGGTTCCTCCATGGTTTCCCTTCTTTCCGTACCAAGATCAAACATGACTTCTCTCTTGAATCCAAAATTATTTGCAATCAGGTTGGATGGGAAAGTTTCCACTGCATTATTGTATTCTGTTGTTGCGCCGTTGAAAAATCTCCGGGATGCAGCCAGTTTATTTTCGATATCACTGAGTTCTTCCTGCAATTGCAGAAAATTCTGATTGGCTTTCAGATCAGGATAAGCTTCTAACTGAATCTTTAAACCTGATAAAGCAGAACCCAGTTGTTGTTCTGCTGCAATTTTAGTATCAATAGTTGTTGCAGACATGGCAGCAGACCTGGCCTCTGTTACTTTCAGCAATAATTCTTTTTCATGCCCGGCATAGCCTTTTACGGTTTCTACCAATTGAGGAACCAGGTCGTGCCGCTGGCGAAGCTGTACATCTATATCTGCAAAAGCGTTTTCACGCCGATTTCTAAGACTTACCAGACGGTTATATAAACTGATTAACCAGAAAATGATAATACCTATAACTACCAGAAAAATTATAAATCCCATTAGTTTTAAATTTGAAATGAAATTACTTAAAAAGAATCAATTAGATTTTTTGTGTTAATTAATCTTTTGAGTTGATGGCTGAAGAGCAAACTGAAAGAATAGCTTGCTTAAATGCCATTTTGAACCACAATAGTATCATAGGAGGCACATAGAATTACACACATAGGTTTAATGTTTGATAGAACAAAAGCTCCGATTTATTGTATTTCTATCTGAAGTCCTATGTTTCTATTGTGCATATTGTGGTTCAATTATTTCAAACAGCTGATAGTCCTGAGCGATAGCTGAAGGATCAGGTTTTATTTTTTTCCCCGTACCTCAAAATATTAATTAACCGATTTTTGATTTGAATATGCCTTGTCGGGGTGGTTTATCATTATCTGTTCTATATTGGAATAATATTTTAAGAAGGCGCTGATTTTTTTCTTACTTTCCCCAAAATAAATTTTGACTATGCGTTTAGCACCCTTCCTGGTTTCGACAGCAATTACAGCAGGATTAATATTTGCATTAAATAAAAGATGGGGATCAGTGCCTGCTATTGGTAGTTTTCTGAGTCCGCAGTTTGGTATCTGGCAAAATGCCGAACCAACAGATGCAGATTTTAATATGGATATAAAGCTGGAAGGTTTAAATGGTAAGGCGGAAGTGATATTTGATGAAAGATTGGTACCGCACATTTTTGCAACTGATGACGGGGATGCCTGCTTTGTCCAGGGATATCTGCATGCAAAATTCAGGCTATGGCAAATGGAATTTCAAACTTATGCAGCCGCCGGAAGGGTAAGTGAAATAATAGGAGAAAGAGCCATCAATTTTGACAGGGCAAAAAGAAGACTGGGGATGCTGTATGCAGCAGAAAAACTGGAAAAGGAAGTAGAGGCAAATCCATTTACCAAGATTGCAGTAGATAATTATACGGCAGGTGTCAATGCATACATAAGCAATTTAAAAGAAAGTGAATTACCCCTGGAATATAAATTGCTTGGGTACAAGCCTGAAAAATGGACAAACCTGAAAACTGCATTATTTATAAAACAAATGACAGAAACACTGTCAGGCCATGTGGATGATTTGCCGCTGACATCTGCAAAAAGTTTTTTCACTGATGATGAAATAAAAATTCTTTTTCCGCAAGTACCTGATTCATTAAGCGCCATTGTTCCCAACGGAACTGTGTTTGCAGCCCCTTCTGTCATTCCTGTAAAACCTGCTACCGCAGATTCTCTATACCTGGGTAAAAAAGATACAGTTCAGTTAACAGATTTGTTTTTACCCCACAAAGACAATGGAAGTAATAACTGGGCTGTTGCCGGAAGCAAAACGCAAAGCGGTGCACCGATCTTATCCAATGATCCCCACCTTGAACTTAGTTTTCCTTCAATCTGGTATGAAATGCAAATGAGCACTGCTACGATGAACGCTTATGGTGTAAGTTTTCCCGGTATTCCGGGAATTGTCATTGGATTTAATGACAGCATTGCATTTGGTTTTACAAATTCACAAAGGGATGTAAGAGATTATTATGAAATAAAATTTAAAGATGAATCCAAACAGCAATATTGGTTTAACAATGAATGGAAGGATTCCCGTTTACAGATTGAAACGATTAAAGTAAATGGAAGCAGTCCGGTTTTCGATACGGTTGCCTATACGGTCTTTGGGCCGGTAATGTATGATGCTGGTTTTCCTGCCGACACGAACAACAGGAACCGAAACCTTGCAGTAAGATGGGCTGCACATGATGCATCGAACGAACTTCTGATGTGGTATTATCTCGACAGGGCTAAGAATTATGAAGATTATTATAATGCTATTCAATATTTCACCTGCCCGGCCCAGAATATGATTTTTGCTTCTAAAAAAGGAGATATCGCCATCTGGCAGCAGGGAAGATTTCCGGCTTTATGGGATCGGCAGGGAATATATGTGATGCCCGGCCATGACAGCAGTTATATGTGGCAGGGATATATTCCAAGAGAAGAAAACCCGCATTCAGTAAATCCTGAAAGAGGTTTTGTGAGCAGCGCCAACCAGCGGCCGGCTGACAGTGCCTATCCTTATTTCATTCCGGGAAATTATGACCTTTACCGGGGAATTACAATTAACAGGAAACTGGCATCACTGAATGGCATCACGCCGCAGGACATGATGAACCTGCATAATGAGAATTATAATACCATGGCAGAAATGTTCCGGCCTGTATTATTAAAATATGTGAATGAAAATTTACTGGATGCAAAGGGAAAGGAAATTTTATCGCTATTTAAAAATTGGAATCTCCGGAATGATATTGAAGAAAAGGGCCCCACAATTTATCATACATGGTTTGACAGCCTTGAAGCGGTTGTTTGGAATGACGAATTTGAAAGAGCAAATGTTTCGAATCTGTTACCATCAGAAAGAACATTGGTGGAAGCATTGTTAAGAGATTCTGCATTCAGTTATATTGATAATATTTCTACTTCAAAAAAAGAAACCCTGCAGGATGTAGTTACTGACGCCTTAATAAAAGCCATCCCTGTATTAATTGAGAAAGATAAAGAAGGAACACTATTGTGGGGAAAGCATAAGAATACGACTGTCTATCACTTGCTGAGAAACTCTGTTATGCCATTTGCCAGAACCGGTTTGCCAATAGGCGGGGGGAAGCATATTGTAAATGCTACACAACATAGTCATGGCCCAAGCTGGAGAATGATCGTTCACCTGACTGATAAGATCGAAGCATATGGTGTATACCCCGGAGGTCAAAGCGGCAATCCCGGAAGCAAGTATTATGATTCATTTTTGGATCAATGGGCGGGAGGAAAGTATTACAGCCTTTGGTTTATGCATGATGGTGATAAACTGGACAAGAATGTAAAATGGAGAATGAATTTTGAAAAAAAATAAAAAATAGTTTATGAAATTCCTGGTTGCACTATTACTTACGGCCATACTAAGTTTTCTTGCCGGAATATATATTGGATGGTGGTGGTTTTTTGCTGTAATGGCTTTTTTTGTTGCATTGCTGGTACACCAAAAAGCAGGAAAAGCATTTATGGCTGGTTTTTCTGGCCTCTTTTTACTTTGGGCAGGATTAGCTTACTGGATCGATATGAAAAACGAAGGGATACTTTCCACAAAGATTGCTGAATTATTACCACTAGGAGGATCTTCTTTGTTATTGATCCTGGTAACAGGAGTTATTGGAGGCCTGGTTGCAGGGTTTGCAGCAATGATGGGAAGTTACCTGAGATCCTCTGGAAAAACAACAGAAAATAATTAATTCATTTTAAAATTTTAAGTTTTAAAAACAAAAACTAAATTCGTTTATCCAGCCTTTATGAAGTTAAACGCAGTTATCTTTTTAATTTTTTGTTCATTTGTCACTACAGCACAGCAGGTGAGTGGTGTAGTAACCGATGATCATGGAGAAATTCTGCCCAACGCTTCTATTCTTGTTCAGGGAACTACACATGGCACAAATGCAAACAACGAAGGAGAGTTTTTTTTACATTTTAAAAATCCGGGAAAATATGTCTTGATCTGCCAGCATGTAGGATATAAAAGGGATCTGAAAACAATTACGATTACTGATAAAGACATAGTTCAGAATTTCGCCTTATCCCAGCTTGATTTTACACTGGAGGAAATAGTAGTGCGATCAGGCGAGAACCCTGCAAACGAGATCATCCGGAAAACAATTGAGAAAAGAAGTTTTTATGCCAAACAACTGGATAAATTCACCTGTGAAGTATATACAAAGGGGATCATGAAATTGAGGGATTATCCCAAAAAGATTTTGGGTCAGAAACTCGATTTTGGAGATGGAGATACCAGCAAGCAAAAAATAATTTACCTCTCAGAAACAATTTCTTCCTATGCGGTTGAAAAACCCAATAACAGCAAGATCATTGTTCACTCTTCCAGGGTAAGCGGGGATGGACCTGGATTTGGGCTTTCTGCTCCACAATACTATTCTATATATAATAATATTGTAACTATCGGAACCAGTCTTAATCCGCGGGGTTTTATTTCACCAATCGCTGAAAATGCTACAAATTATTATCGTTACAAATACAGGGGTGCTTTTTTTGAAGATGGTAAGCAGATCAACCGTATTGAGATCACGCCAAAAAGAAAATATGAACCGCTGTTTTCGGGATTTATAAATATAGTTGAAGATGACTGGCGGATACATTCCCTGCAATTGATATTAACCAAAGAATCACAAATGGAATTGCTGGATACGCTGCGATTGGATCAGATCTATGTACCGGCTTCAAAAGATATTTGGGTAATACAAAGCCAGGTGATCTATCCTACTGCAAAAGTATTGGGAGTGGATGCCTTTGGAAGCTTTGTAAACATTTATTCCAAATTCAATTACTCACCTGTTTTTGATAAAAAATATTTTGATAATACTATTCTGGTTTATACAGACAGTTCCAGCAGAAAAACAGAATCGTTTTGGGACGAAACAAGACCGGTTAAATTATTGGATGAAGAACAAAATGATTATAAAAGAAAAGACAGCCTCGAAAGGCTAAGCAAAAATCCATCTTACCTTGATTCTCTTGACAGGGGAAGAAACAAATTTTCAATTCCCAGGTTTTTGGTACTTGGCCAGTCATTTAATAAAGAAAGTAAAAGATCTGTCTATAGTTTCCGGCCTTTAACCGAGCTGGTAAGTTATAATATAGTTGAAGGGCTTGTAGTGGATCTGAGTACAACCATTGCAAAAAGAATAGATACAATTGTTGGCAGGAAAAGCCTGAGAATTACCCCGCATATACGGTATGGGTTTACAAATAAACACCTGAACATGTATATTAATTCCTCCTATATTTTTGGCAATAAATACATTTCTTCCATCAATCTTTCTGGTGGTAAAAGGGTTTTTCAATTTAATAACGCCAGCCCCATCGGTATCAGAAGTAATACGCTGGCTTCACTCCTGGGGCGGAGAAATCTTTTAAAACTTTATGAAGCCTGGTATTTGAGAGGTTCCTTTAATAAAGGAATTGGAAACGGATTAACTTTTAGCACCGGATTTGAATTCCAGGACAGGTTTCCATTGGAGAATATAACAGATTTTTCTTTTAATAAAAAAACAGGGAGAGATTTCACGCCAAATTATCCAACTGAGTTGATATCATCGAATTTTCAAAGGCACCAGGCCATGAGTCTTAATGTTGCCATGACCTGGCAACCGAGAGCAAGATATATTGAAGTGCCCGGGCAAAAAATCAATATTGGTTCAAAATGGCCAACCATGACCCTTCAATATACCCGCACATTCCATAATATGTTTGGCAGTGATGTTGATTATAGCAAATGGAGATTTACAATTACCGACATCATGAATGCCAGGTTATTTGGTTTATTTAATTATCGCATTGGTGTTGGTGGTTTCATTGGCAACCAGATTGTGCAGGTGCCCGATTACCAGCATTTCAATGGTAATATTTCCAGGATTGCCACACCTTATCTGAACAGTTTTCAGATACTTCCTATTTATGAGTTTAGTAATATTTCCAAATTTTACTCATTGGTTCATCTGGAACATCATTTTAATGGGTTTCTTACAAACAAAATACCCGGTTTCAAAAAACTAAACTGGTACCTCGTTGGCGGGGTAAATGCTTTTCATTTCGGAAGAACCGATTATACTGAGTTTTTTGTTGGCCTAGAAAATATTTTAAAACAACTAAGGATCGATTATTACTGGTCTTTAAAAGACGGTGATAAATTTGACTCTAATTTCCGTATTGGTATCACTACAAGATTACCACGGAATACCGATGATTAATTAAGCACCTGTTGTTTCTGTTTCATTTTTTATCTTTGTCCACTTTAGAATTTTGTGGCCTGATTAGTACCGGTATATTTGAGATTATAATTTAACCCTGAGCCCTGAGCCCTGAGATTGTCGATGGGTCTAATGTAGATTTAAAATTCAAACAATATGGAATTACATAACCGGATCTCACGCAGGGAGCTGAAAGAATTAATTAAAAACGACCCCACTCCCAGAATCACTATTTCATTTTATTGTTATTTTAAAATTGAAGATCCGATCGCCTTACGCAATACACTTTACAGGGAGTTAAAAGCGTTTGGAGTTTTGGGACGTATATATCTTGCAAATGAAGGGATCAATGCTCAAATCAGCCTGCCCGATTCAAATTTTGAAGCATTTAAAACATATCTCTATTCTTTCGAACCCTTAAATAATATACGACTTAATAAAGCCGTGGATGATGATGGAAAAAGTTTTTATGTACTGGATATAAAAGTCAGGAAAAAAATTGTTGCGGATGGGATAGAAGATCCGGCATTTGATATGGCAAATAAAGGAAGGTATGTAGATGCAGAACAGTTTAACCAGTTAACCAATGACCCGGATACAGTAGTGATCGATATGCGGAATCATTATGAATATGAAGTAGGACATTTTGAAAACGCCATTGAAATTCCATCCGATACTTTCAGGGAACAATTACCCATGGCTGCGGAGATGATGGATAAGGATAAAAATAAAAATATTATCATGTATTGCACAGGTGGTATCCGATGTGAAAAAGCTTCTGCCTACATGTTGCACAAGGGGTTTAAAAATGTTTTTCACCTTGAAGGGGGAATCATTAATTATACAAACCAGGTAAAGGAAAAGGGACTAAACAATAAATTCCATGGAAAAAATTTTGTATTTGACCAACGGCTGGGGGAGCGGATCACGGATGAAATCATTGCCCGTTGTCATCAATGCGGAAAGCCGGCTGATACGCATGTGAATTGTGTAAATGATGCCTGCCATCTTTTGTTTATACAATGTGATGCGTGCAAAGAAAAATTTGAAGGGACTTGCAGCAAGGAATGCCAGGATTTTATTCATTTGCCGGCTGAAGAACAAAAGAAACTAAGAAGCGGAATTGATAAGGGAAGAAATGTGTTTAATAAGGCAAAATCACGGATTGAACTCCTGGGAAAAAAGAAACAGGAATAGGAATATCAGGCAAACCAGGCAGATAACTTACTCAAGTCTACATTGCCGCCACTGATTATAATTGCTACCCGCTTGCCTTTATATAAAGATTTGTTTTTGATCAGTGCTGCAAGTGGTACTGCTGCACTCGGTTCCACTACAATTTTCATTCTTTCGTAAACCAATTTCATGGCAGCTATAATTTCATCATCGTTTACTGTTAAAATATCTTTTACAAGGGTTTTAATAATAGGAAAAGTTTTATCACCAAGCGTCGTTAACAGACCGTCAGCAATTGTTTTAACGTAAGGTGCTGTTTCTATTTTGTCGCTTTTAAATGAAAGGATCGCATCTGCTGCACCCTCAGGTTCTCCCGCAATTACTGCGGTAGAAGGAGAAAAATATTGAGCACTCAGTGCCGTACCGCTTAATAAACCACCACCACCCACTGGTGCAAAAATGAAATCAAGTGCCGGCACCTCATCAAATAATTCTTTTGCACATGTGGCCTGGCCGGCAATTACGTTGTTGTTGTTAAACGGGTGAATAAACTCGGCCCCGGTTTTTTCCACCACTTCATGAAGAATTTTTTCTCTTGCAGCCTGGTTGGCTTCGCAAAAAAATATTTCAGCACCGTATCCTCTTACGGCATCCACTTTTACTTTTGGAGAGTTTTCCGGCATGACGATATAGGCTTTTGTACCTACTTCCCTTGCTGCAAATGCAATAGCCTGTGCATGGTTGCCGGATGAATGTGTAGCGATTCCTTTTTTTTGTTTTTCTCCTGGTAAGGATAAAACAGCATTCATTCCGCCCCTGATTTTAAATGCGCCTATCTTTTGAAAATTCTCGCATTTAAAAAACAGATTGGCCCCGGTAAGTTCATTCAATGTTTTGGATGTAAGTACCGGAGTTTTATGAATAAATGGTTTTATCCTTTCATGGGCTTCCAGAATTTGCCTGCTGGAAATTTCTATCATAGTTTATTAACTTTTTACTGCAGCTATACAATCAATTTCTATTTCGCATCCTCTGTTTAATAAACCACAGGGTATGACCAGTCTTGCTGGTTTGTTTTCTCCCATAATGGAAGCGTAGGTTTCATTGAACTTGGCCCAATTGGCTATGTCTGCTATAAATACATTTACTTTTAAAATATGGGCCAGGTCACTTCCGCTTGCCTTTAAAATTGTTTCAAGGTTCTTCATGCAAAGTCTTGTCTGTTCTTCAATAGAACCTAATTGGGGAATACCATTTGTGTCAATTGGTAATTGACCACTTACATATACAGTTCCGTTGTATACAATAGCAGGGGAGTAATGCGCTTTAGGGGCTTGTAATTCCGAAGGAAAAATTGCTTTTATGTCCATAATATTTTATTTAGTTGATATCCATTTAATACAAACCGGATTGGGGATATTTATTCTTTTTCCCGAATCGGTTAGCAAACCAGTTTCTGAATTTCTTTTAAATATGACGATCTCATCACTGTTTTGATTTGCTACCAGTAAAAAATTTCCACCAGGATCAAAATTGAAATTTCTTGGTGTATTTCCCAAGGTAGATTGTGCGGCTATCCAGGTCAGCATTCCGGTTTTCGGATCAATTTTAAAAATACCTATTGTATTACTTTCGCCACGATTGGAACAATAAAGAAATTTTCCGTCAGGCGAAACATGTATATCAGCGCTGCCGATTGCTCCCAAAAAATCCCCGGGTAAAGCCGAAATATTTTGAACTAAAATAAGGTTGCCATTTTTTGCAGTTTGATAAACGGAAACTCTGCCGCTCATTTCTTCCATCAGGTATGCAAATTTTCCGTTTGGATGAAAATCAAAATGTCTTGGACCGGCACCTGGCTTTGTAGCAACAAAAGGATTATTTGCTCCTTTTAAGCTTCCTGATTTTTTATTGAAATCATAAATCATCAGCTTGTCAATTCCAAGATCGGGAACATATAGAAACTTATTGTCTTTGCTTAAAACTGTAGCATGTACATGCGGTTCTTCCTGTCTGCCTTTTACTACACTGCTTCCTGCATGTTGTATACTTTGAATAACATTACCCAGGCTGCCATCAATATTTACCGGCAACACAGCTACTGAACCACTGCTGTAATTGCCCGCAAATACCCATTTCCCTGAATTGTCAATCGTAACATAACAGGGATGTTTGCCACCTGATTCCTGCTTATTCATAAAAGAAAGCTTGCCGCTTTTTTTGTCAAATGAAAATGATGCGACATAGCCGGTAAGGAAAAACCTGCTGCTGTCAGCGTTCTCATACACTGCATAAACAAATTTTTCATCAGGAGATACGGTAAGAAAAGAAGGGTTGGAAGCATTGACTGAACTAACCAATTTGTTTTCGCCGGTAATTGAATTGAACTGATATACATAAATACCTTCACTTTTCCCGGAAGTATAAGTACCGGCAATTAAATAGAAATCATTTTCCTTTTGACCGGAAACGACAGCTTGTATTAAAAGAAATAAACAAGAAATTAAAGTTGGTTTCATTGGCAGGTATTCTAAATTTTTATGGAAGCTGCATAATCAGAAAGCCGTATAGAAGGCTTTCCGAGTTCATCCCAGGTTATTCCGCTTTCAAATTTTTCAGGGTATTTATTCAATGCCTCACAGATTTTTGCAGCATAATTTATGTTGTTGTTAAACAAACCCACCAATTTCAGCGGCACCAAAGGTGTTTTGAGTGTAGTTATTTTCTTTCCGCAATTTGAAATAAATACTTTGGCTGCTTCTTCAAATGTAAATGGTTCAAGTCCCTGAACTGGGTATTCAAAACTTTTATCACCGGCTTTTTTAAATGACCAGGCTACTTGTACGCCATAATCTTTTGCCGCAATGAACCACATGGGAGCTTCCGATTTTCCTGCAAGGATAATTCTTCCATTTTGCATCATTTGCTTATCAATTGTTTCCATAAAAGTAGAAGGATAAAACAGGGAGTAGGGAATACCTGATTTTTTAATGGACTCAATTGCCGCATGCTTTATATCAAATGCCCACCATCTGAATTCATTCATTCCCCTGTAATTTTTAATAAGCGAGGATAGATAACTGATTCTTTTAATGCCAGTTTCTTTTGCTGCCCGGATAATATTTTTTATTCCTTCTCTTTCTGGTTGTAACCCCGATTTTCCAGCTGTCTTATCTATGGAAAGATTCAGGTATATTATGTCCTGCCCTTTCATGGCTTCCAGTAAAGAATCAATATTATATACATCCCCTTTTGCGGTTTTGATATTGGGGAAATGTGTTTCAAGTTTTTCAATATTCCTTCCAAATAAAGTAAGTTCAAATCCTGCCCTGATTAATTCTCTGGCTACCGGTTTTCCCAACATTCCTGAAGCGCCGATAAAGAGTATTTTTTCCATGTGTTATAAAAGTTTTGCAAGAGATGAATTGATCAACTTAAATGTTTCATCCTCATTTAAAGTTTTTGGAATAAATTTTTCACCAATCACTTTCTCGTAAAGCTCAATATAACGATTTGAAATTGTTTTAACCCACTCATCATTCATTTCAGGGATGGTTTGTCCCTCTTTGCCCATAAAATTATTTGCAATCAGCCACTCTCTTACAAATTCTTTGCTTAGTTGCTGCTGACGTTCTCCATTTTTTTGTCTTTCTTCAAAGCCATCTGCATAAAAATACCTGGAGGAGTCGGGTGTATGTATTTCATCCATCAAAATTATTTCGTCGCCTGATTTTCCAAACTCATACTTGGTATCTGCAAGAATCAATCCTCTCTTTGCTGAAATTTCTTTTCCCCGTTGAAAAAGTTTCAAAGCATAGTCACAAAGAATTTTCCATTCATCTTCCGTAGCTAATCCACGGCTGATAATTTCAGCTGCTGTAATATCCTCATCATGCCCGGCATCAGCTTTTGTTGATGGCGTAATAATTGGCTGAGGGAAAAAATCATTTTCTTTTAAACCATCCTGCATGCTGGCACCACATAGCTCTCTTTTCCCCGATTGATAAGTACGCCATGCATGTCCAACAAGGTTGCCCCTGACAACCATTTCAATTTTAAAAGGAATGCATTTTTTTCCGATAGAAACATTGGGGGCGGGAATATCCAACAGCCAGTTAGGACAAATATCACTTGTTTCATTCAGCATATAGGCAGCGATCTGGTTTAAAACCTGACCTTTAAATGGAATTAACCTGGGAAGAATGACATCAAATGCGGAGATCCTGTCTGAAGCAATCATGACAAGCAGTTCCTGATGAATTGTAAAAACATCCCGAACTTTTCCGCTATAAAAAGAGGTTTGACCTGAAAATGTAAAATTAGACATACCCGAAAGTAAACCCAGAGATAAATCTTCCCAATTTGAAGCAGATCAAGATTTCAACAAATTATCCTTTTAGTTTAAAAATTAGATTTTTAGATACAAATATCTCTTCTTATTTTGCTCCAAATTTTAAAACCAAAATTACGTCATATGAGAAAAAGCTTACGCTTTGTGGTTGCATTATTGCTTGCAACTATATTTTCTTTTACTGCTTTTGCACAATCTGTAACTATTCACGGTACGGTAAAAAACTCTAATTCGAAAGAAACTGTTCCGGCCGTATCAGTTACAGTTAAAGGAACATCATCAGGTACATATACTGATGACAATGGTGCATTTTCAATAACAGTAAACAGCAACCTGCCTGTAACATTAATTTTTAGCTCAGTAGGTTTTGAAGCCAAAGAAATAGTTGTTGATAATGTATCTGCTCATTTGGAAGTTGATTTTGTTCAAACCTCAACTTTAGGACAGGAAGTTGTAATGGCAGCAAACCGGGCTCCGCAAAGAATTCTGGAGTCTCCTGTTACAATTGAAAGATTGAGTTCTTCTGCATTGAGAAACGCAGCTGTTCCAAACTATTATGAGGCAATTGCTAATTTGAAGGGTGTTGACATGCATACTGCAAGCTTAACCTTCAGAA
The DNA here is from genome assembly GCA_964581455.1 of uncultured Chitinophaga sp. Taxonomy (GTDB): domain Bacteria; phylum Bacteroidota; class Bacteroidia; order Chitinophagales; family Chitinophagaceae; genus VBAS01. The sequence goes on from CAZOOT010000024.1 coordinate 16,260, forward strand.
CAGTTACAACAAGAGGATTTATCAGCAGCGGAAACACCCGTATGAACCAGTTGATTGATGGTATGGATAACCAGGCACCCGGACTAAATTTCTCAGTGGGTAATATTGTTGGCTTAACGGAATTGGATGTAGATAATATTGAGTTACTGGCTGGTGCATCATCTGCTTTATATGGATCAGGTGGTATGAACGGTACTTTATTGATCAATAGCAAAAACCCTTTCAAGTACCAGGGTTTAAGTTTCAATATTAAACAGGGTATAAACCACGTTGATGGAAAACAACGAAACCCCGCACCTTACTACGACTGGAGTATGCGTTGGGCCAAGAACTTTAATGATAAACTGGCAATTAAACTTACCGGGCAATTATTAACAGCACAGGATTGGCAGGCAGAAGATTATAGAAATATAAAGCGTACCGGTATAAGATCAGCAGTAGCTGATGGTAACAGGACAACTGACCCCGGCTATGACGGTATCAATGTATATGGTGATGAAACTTCTGCAAATATGCAAGCAACTGCTGGATTATTTCAGGAAATTATCAGATCAGGAATTGCTACTGCAACTGGCGGACTTATTCCTAATATTGTAACAACTTTAAACGGAGCAATTCCGGCAGGTGCTTCACAAGCTCAGCGGAATGCAATTTATGCTGCTGCATTTCCAGCAACTTTACAATCTACTTTGGCACAGCTTGATCCTTTTTACTGGGGTCTAAGGAATGGATGGTTCCCAAGTCAAAGCGTTTCCAGAGCAGGATATAATGAAGAAGACCTGGTTGATTATGGTGCTATGAATTTCAAGTTTACCGGTGCACTTCATTATAAAATTACTCCGGGAATAGAGGCTTCATGGAATACTTATTGGGGAACAGGAACCAATGTATATACCGGAGCTGATCGTTATTCACTCAGGAATTTTAAAATGGCTCAGCATAGATTGGAAGTAAAACATAAAAACTGGTTTATCAGAGGATATACTACACAGGAAAATGCAGGTGAAGCATACAATGCCGTTGTTTTAGGTCGTTTAATGCAGGAGGCTTATAGCCCAAGTCAGACAGTTTGGTTTCCAACTTATATTACAGCTTTCAGCCAATTTAAACAAGCAAATACAACTGCCGGGCAACCTTTAAACGATTTTGCCTCACATGCTTTTGCCCGATCTATAGCAGATGCAAACAGACCTTTAGCAGGATCTGCGACTTTTAATTCTTTGAAAGAAAGAATAAGAACAACTCCAATTGGCCGCGGAGGAGCTAAATTTCTGGACAAATCTGACTTATGGGCAACTGAAGGTCAGCTAAATGTTTCTGATGTTCTTGGCTTCTCGGATAAACTTGAAGTGATCACCGGTGTACAATGGAAACAGTGGGTAATGAATTCCCAGGGCACAATTTTCCTGGATGCGGATGCTCCTATCAAAGTAGCTGAGACCGGTGGTTATATGCAACTAAGAAAAAAATTATTTAACGAAATACTTACTTTGACCGGTGCCATCCGCTACGATGATCATACCAATTTTGATGGCCGCTGGACACCAAGGATAACTGCCGTTGTAAAAGTTGCACAGGATCATAATATCCGTGCATCATTCCAAACTGCTTATCGTTTTCCAACAAACCAGGATCAATACATCAACCTTGAAACCGGAAGCGTAAAACTGATTGGCGGATTACAGGAAGCGTTTACATTTAATGGCCTGAATACAGGTACTTATACAGAAGCTTCTTTATTAGCTGCAACTGCTGCAGGAAATCCTGCTTTATTAATGCCAGCTACTTTTACAACTGTATTGCCTGAAAGTGTTTCTTCCGGTGAAATAGGATACAAATCGCTGATCAATAAAAAACTTTTAATTGATTTTTATGCATATTACAGTAGGTACCAGAATTTCTTTTCAAGATCTCAGGTTGTAAAAGCACCTACACCAGCCGCAGCATTTAACCCCCTTACAAGAAAAGCTTTTTCTTATATACAAAACAGTAATGACATTGTAAAAGCTTCCGGTTGGGGTCTTGGCCTGGACTATTTACTTCCCAGAGGATTTATTGCTACTGCGAATGTGTTTTCTGACAAATTACGTGACCTTGAGCCAGGTGTGATCGCTTTCTTTAATGCACCAAAATACAGGGTGAATGTTGGATTCAGAAATGATAATGTTTGGAAAAACATTGGGTTTAACATTACTTCAAAATGGCAGGACGAATATTTTTATGAAGGAACTTTCGTTATGGGTACATTACCCGCTTTCTTCATGATGGATGCGCAGGTTAGTTATAAAATACCAAATTCTAAAAGTGTAATGAGAATTGGCGGATCAAATATCGGCAACAATTACAGAAGAACCGGATTTGGCAGTCCTTATGTGGGTGGAGTTTACTATGTGAGCTATGGCTATAATATTTTCTAAGTAATAATTTTTTCAGTTAATAAACGGCTTCAATTATCGAAGCCGTTTTTTTTGGTCTTTTTTTTAATTCAAAGACCAGTAAGAATCTGCTATCCGGGTTCCCCTGTGATATACACTTAACTTATAATTTCCTTTTTCAAAAGACTCGGGCTGGATAGAAAATACGAGACGTTTGGTTTCGCCTTTATTGTATTCAAATTTCATTTTTCGGGTATAAGTTTTCCGGCCTTCTGTCTTGGTCTCAAAACTTCCGGCATCCCAAACCTGGTCGTTCAGTGTTTTGCCATTGGGTAATGTGATGACAATGATCAGTTCTTCATTATCGAGATCAACAAAATTATTTTGAACTGCAAATGAAGCAACAAATTTATCGGCCCTTTTTTGCTGATTCGTTTTTACTTCCCTTTGCCCCTGACGGATATCCACTGCTGAAAATTTTATTTCTGTTGCTACAAATACTGAAGCCTCGTTTACCTTCCGTGTCAATACTTCATTTTCTGCACTGACTTTCTGAATACTCTCCTGAAGTGTGGTTACTTCCTGATTCAGTTGAGCCATGATCCCGGTTAATCGCTTTTTTTCATCAGCCAGCGAAGAGTTTTCAATTCTCATAGATTCCACTCTGCTTTGAAGATCCTGGATCTTGGACCTTGCTTCTGCCAGATCAGACTGATTCAGGTTTTTTCTGTTTAAGATTGTTCCAATTTCAGTCTTGAGTTTATTCAATTCACTGATCCGTACACTCAGTTCTCCTTTTAAGTTTTTGTTTGTTGAATCTATTTCCAGTTTTTCAGATTCCAATTCCTGCAGTGATTGATTAAATATTCTTCTTAAGGAATCTGAAACTGCTTCTGCTACCGCAATCGAATCCTTGATCAGTATTTCTTTTGTTCTGCCTGCGTAATTTGTTTTATCATACAAATGATAAACCCAGGTAAGCACAAGACCTGAACTGAGCAACACTAGCAATAGGGATTTAATGTCTTTCATTTAAACAAACTAAGTAAAAAATAGAAAAGTAACTGAAATAGAATTACACACTGTGGAAAACTAATGAGAAAGCCGTTCTGTACTAAACAAAACGGCTTTCTTAAAATTTACATTTGAATATCGAAATGAGCGTTTATTTCAAAGTTCTGATGCCTTCACCAATTTTAAATCCGTTTTGATAAACCTGAATCCTGTAATCACCTTTCAGGAATTTATCAAGATATAAAGGCAATTGTACGTTCTGACGTTTTCCCTGTTCGTAGTTTAATGTCAATTTAGAAGTAAAAGTTTTGTCACCATCAGCTCTGGTAGTTAATACACCACCACCGGTTGTTTCATTGGAAATCACTTTACCATCAGGAGCTGTTACCATGATATACATGTCGGCAGGGCCTGATTTTGTAATTCTGTTTTCTACATCGAATGACACAACTAGCTTGTCAACACGTTTTGCTGAAGAAGTTTCTTTTTCTTTTCCGCTCTTTCTTTCCTTTATTGAAGTGATCTGTATATTACTTGCACTAAATGTGGATCCTACATCCACTGTTTGCTCCAGGGTAACTTTCTCTGCTTGTGTAGCTGCCAGATTTGTTTCAAGTCCCTGTTTTTCCTGTGTTAATTGTGTATTGGCAGATGACAACATTTGATTTTCACCTGTTAAACGTTTCACCTCTGCTTCAAGACTGGAGATTGAATTGTATAGTTGATTGATCTTTGCTTTTGCCTGATTCAATTCTTCTGTAGTTGCGTTTTTCTTTTTCAGGATGCTGCTGATTTCTGATTTTAATTTTGAAATTTCAGTTTGCTTACCTGTTAATTGACCCTGGAGGTCATTATTTGCAACAGTTACTGAATCATAATTGGTCAAAGCAAAATCGTACAATACCTGAATGGAGTCACGCTGGGTTAAATAACCTATGCCTTCTTCAGTTTTTTGAAGTATCTCCTTATCTGTTTTACTTTTGTTCAATAATAAATAAGCCCAGGTACCAAGTAGCGCAACTGCTAAAAAGCCAATAATGATGTTTTTTTTGTTGCTGCTTTCTGATCGGGGACTTTGGGGTGTTGCGGAAGGGTAATTCGTGTTACTCATTTTATTTTTTGATTTTTGGTTTTCAAATAATAGTTCAAAGATATATTGACTTTCATGGCTATTTCCCTGCATTTGTCAACATGAACAATCCGCATTTCGGAAAAATCATGCCAGAATTAATAAATCAGGAATTTTTATTTCCCAGAATTATTCCAAATTTAAGCTCTGAAAGCCTGTATCTTAGCATCTTATGTCGCATGAGAAAATAATATCCGAATGGAAAAAAAATATCTACAAGCCGCTCTATTGGTTAGAAGGGGAAGAAGAGTATTTCATTGATAAGGTTATTGATTATGCTGAGCATAAGATATTAAATGAAAGTGAATCCAGTTTTAACCTTACCGTATTTTATGGCAAAGATGCTCAATGGGCTGATATTCTGAATGCCTGCCGCCGGTATCCCATGTTTTCTGAAAAACAGGTTGTGATTATAAAAGAGGCACAGCAAATGAGGGATGTGGATAAACTGGAGCCCTATATTGAGAATCCACTTAAGTCAACAATCCTTGTTGTTTCTTATAAGGACAAAAAAGTAGATGGCCGTACAAAATTTGCCAAACTGATCAAGGAAAGAGGAGTGATGTTAAGTACAAAAAAGCTCTATGATGATAAATTACCTCAATGGACCGAAGAAATGGTTCAGGCCAAAGGACTGGGGATTACAAGAAAAGCCCTGATGCTGCTGGTAGATCATATTGGAAATGATTTGAGTCGCCTGGAAAATGAAGTTGAAAAAATCCAGGTAAATCTTGATAAAAGAAAAACCATCAGTGAGGAAGATATTGAGGAGTTTATCGGTATCAGCAAAGAGTTTAATGTTTTTGAATTTCAGAATGCGGTTGCCTTAAAAGATCTTTCCCGCTGTATGCGCATCATCCAGTACTTTGAAGCAAATCCAAAAGCAGCACCCATACAATTAATTCTTCCCAGTTTCTATTCCTTTTTCAGCAAACTTTTTATGATCTATGGATTGAATACCCGAGATGAAAAAACTGTGGCATCGGCTATCGGGGTAAATCCATTTTTTATAAAAGATTATTTACTTGCTGCAAAACAATACAGTTTTCCGGAAATTGAAAAAGCCATCCTTGAATTGCACCGGTATAACCTTCGGTCATTAGGAATCAGGGATTCAGGAACGGAAGATGCAGCCTTATTAAAAGAAATGGTTTATAAAATAATTTCCCCTGCATAGCAACGATAAGCTATTTGATTTTTCTTTATAAGAATCAGCAGCTAAACCCAACTTTTTTTAAAACCCAATCATAAAAAATAAACTTTCATGAAAAAAATAATTTTTGCAATCAGTTTGATCACTTTAACAACTTTAACTGGCTGTTTCGATATCGTAAATGAATCTGCTATCAATGAGGATGGAAGTGGGGTTTATTCCAATACGACCAATATGGGTTCCCTGATCAACCTGCTAATGATGATGGGTGCAGAAAATCAATTGAAAGAAATGGAAAATACGAACCAGGATACAACCATTTCTTTGGCTTACTTAAAAGACAGCCTTGCAAATTTGACGGATTTGGAAAAAAAATTGGTTGAAAAGGCAACATTAAGAATACATTTTAATTTATCTGAAGAGATCATGTTAATGACTATTACAATGCCATACAAAAAGCAATCTGATATGGTTGCAGTTTCTCATATAATATCAGAAGCAAATAAAAATATTTTTGATCGGGAATTGGAAAAAGCTATTTCCGGACTAAGTACCGAAGAACAAATGGCTATGGGTAACAGCAATAACAGCTTACCTGATCTGAATGAATATTATGACCACAAATTTGAAAATGGAAAGATGAGTAAGAAGCTTAACAAAACAAAATATGCCACAGTTTCAGAAGATCAGCTTTTTAAAAACATGAGAGAGATGGGCCAATTTGGAAGCCCAATGACAATAAAAACTGTTTTTAATCTTCCCCACCCGGTAAAAAAAGTTGATGGAATTGGAGTAAAAATTTCTGAGGACAGGAAAAAAATTACAATTGAAGCTACATTGGATGATTTTTTTGAAAGCCCTGAGAAATTAGAATACGAAATTGAATATTAGGACTGTGTTTATTAAAAACATACTCTATAAAATTTTCAAACTTTCTATTTTATCATTATCAATCCTGAGGACCAAATCTTCCATTGTATCGAACTTTAATTCTGAACGAAGGAATTTTTTTATAAATACTCTTATGGTTTTTCCATATATCTCTTTATCGAAATCAAAAATATTCACTTCAATTACCCTGCTTTTCCCATCCACTGTTGGCCGGAATCCAATACTCATCATTCCTTTATAATGTGAATCATGATTTGTAAATGAGGATATTTTATCCGGAACTTTTTTATGTCCTTCCGGGGTGTTCCCCATCAGATCAACATATACCGCATAAATTCCATCCCCGGGAATGATTTTCTCTTCATCCGCCACTTTTAAATTGGCAGTAGGGTATCCTAATTTTCTTCCCAATTTGTTCCCATGAATTACTTCGCCTTCAAAAAAGAATTCATGGCCTAATAATTTATTGGCAGTATCCACATCGTTATGCAAAATAGCTTCCCTGATATTGGTAGAACTGATGGAAATTTCGTCGAGGATATGTTTAGGGATTTCTTTTAAACTGTAATTATAAACCGATGCCAGTTTTTCCAATAAGCGATAATCTCCCAGTCTTTCCCTGCCAAACCGGTGATCAAAACCGATTATGATTGTATGCGGTTGAAACTTTTCGATCAGAAAATTTTTTATATAGTCTTCCGCAGGTTGATTGGCAAAAGCATCTGTAAAAGGCGCCACAACCAGGTGGTCGATATTCATTTCTTTTAGAAGAATGATCTTTTCGTCCAAGGTATTGATCAGGCGAACACCCAGGATAGCCGATGAAATTACCTTACGGGGGTGGGGATGAAAAGTGATGATGACGGATTCTCCGTTAATTTTTGCAGCTTCTGCAACCAGCCTGGTAAGTATCTGCTGATGTCCCAAATGAACCCCATCGAAAGTGCCGATAGTGATTACAGCATTCCGAAACACAGGCAGGTTTTCAATATCGTAATGTACTTGCATAAAGAGCAGCAAAACTAAGTATCAATATGCAATTGGCAATTTACAATAAACAAGAAACAGTTAGCTTTGCGCCAATCCGAAAAAATCAAGATGTCGTTATATTCCAAACGCGGAGTCTCCGCACAAAAAGAAGAAGTACATGCGGCTACCAGTAGCCTGGATCAGGGCCTTTTCCTTAAAGCTTTTTGCAAAATATTCCCTGATGTGATAGATGGAGATAAAAAATGGGTAAATGTGATGCATGCCGATGGGGCAGGCACAAAATCAATTCTTGCCTATCTGTATTGGAAAGAAACCGGTGATATTTCTGTTTGGAAAGATATTGCCCAGGATGCTATTGTGATGAACCTTGATGACCTTTTGTGCATCGGTGTTTATGACAAAATTCTTTTTTCTTCTACCATCGACAGGAATAAGAACCTGATTCCTGCCGAAGTGCTGGAAGCGATAATAAAAGGTACCCAGGCTTTTTTTGATTCAATGAAAACCTTTGGGATCAATATTACTTTTATGGGTGGCGAAACAGCCGATGTAGGAGATGTAGTAAGAACAATTGCCGTGAATGGAACCATGATGGCAAAATGGCCCAAATCAAAAATTATCACAAACGAAAAAATAAAAACCGGTGATGTGATCGTAGGGCTTGCTGGATTTGGAAAATCAACTTATGAAAAGGAATACAATAGTGGAATTGCCAGTAATGGGCTAACCAGTGCTCGGCATGATATGCTACAGAAAATCTATAGCAAAAAATTTCCGGAAAGCTTTGACCCCTCTCTTGATAACGATGTAATTTATTTAGGGCCTCATAAATTAACTGAAAAGATAACAATTGAGAACAGGCAATTGACAATTGGCAAATTATTGTTGAGCCCGACCAGAACATTTGCACCGGTAATAAAAGAATTGCTGGAAAATTATTTTAAATCCATTCATGGTTTAATTCACTGTAGCGGTGGGGGACAAACAAAATGCCTAAAGTATATTCCGGAGAATGTCAGGATTGTAAAAGACAATCTGTTTGAACCTCCACTTATTTTTAAATTGATTCAGGAAGCCAGCAAATCTGATGACAGGGAAATGTACCAGGTATTTAATATGGGTACGAGAATGGAAATTTATACCAATGAAAAAGATGCGGCAAAGGTCATTAACATTTCAAAAAAATATGGAATAGATGCGCAGGTTATAGGAAGAGTAGAAAGTAGTAAAAAGAAAGAGTTGCTGTTAAAGATTGGTAAAGTAAAGTTGATTTATTAATTTATTGAATCTATTGTTTTATTTTGCATCAAACCCATTAAGAATGTCAGAAAAAATAATTGAAATCAGGAACGCAAATATTTACCAGGGCAATAGCCTTATTCTGGAGAATGTTGATCTTTCTGTTGAAAAAGGTGAATTTGTATACCTGGTGGGTAAAACCGGAACAGGAAAATCCAGTCTTTTAAAAACATTATATGGAGAACTGGCGTTGACAGAAGGAGAGGGTACAGTGGCAGGATATAACCTCCGGGAACTTAACTGGAAGAAAGTACCTTATCTGCGAAGAACATTGGGTGTAGTTTTCCAGGATTTTCAATTGTTAACTGACAGAAATGTGAATGAGAACCTTCGCTTTGTACTAACCGCTACCGGTTGGAAAGACAAAAAACTGATGGATGAGAAGATCATGGATGTTCTGGACAAAGTTGGTTTGAAGGCGAAAGGATTTAAAATGCCTTTTGAACTTAGCGGCGGAGAGCAGCAAAGAGTAGATGTGGCCAGGGCCTTATTAAATTCTCCAAAATTAATTTTGGCAGATGAGCCAACCGGAAACCTGGATCCGGAAACTTCAGATGAGATCATGAACTTACTCTTTCATATTACCAGGGATTATGGAACTACCATCTTAATGGCAACACATGATTATATTGTTGTGAATAAATTTCCTGCAAGAATGATCCGTACGGAAAGAGGCAGGGTAATTGATAATGCTACCATATCCATTGAATAAGCTGGCGTGCATTTTTTTCATTATCAAATATCAGCGGCAGTATATTTTTACGTAATGCAATTTCTTCTTCTGTAAATGGCTTGCGGTAAAGTTGTGTAATAATAGAAGCAATGGCTTCTGCATTTACACCAATATGACAGGTTGCATCCATACCTGATCCATTAACTGCAGCATCATTCACCACACAATGTCTGCCATTATACAGCGCATTGATCAGTTTTAATTTTATCCCGGTTTTATTCAGTGAGGGCAAAACATGTATCTGTGCATTTGCTATCAGTTCGTTTAATTCGTCATCAGAAGGGCTTGCCACTAATTTCACATTCGGAGTTTTTGCAACTATTCTTTGAAGTCTATTTGATGGATTTCTGCCCGCTACAATAAAAGGAACATTGAGCTTTGAAAAAACCTTTTTTATCAGCCATAAAGCGGCTTTTTCATTTTCAACAACCGCTAAATTTCCATGATACAAACAATAGTCACCCAACCCTTCCCTGCATTTAATTTCATTTCTGGGAATAAATATTGGTAAGTATTTCACATCTTTTTTTCCGAAAAACTCTTCGTAATACTCTTTATCATTTTCGGATACAGCAAAAACCGGCAGGTTAAAGGGTAGCCATTTCTCATATTTGGCCAGGAAAATGCTTTCATTCTGGTAGTAAAGTTTTCTGAAAAGATTTTTTTCATATTTATACAGGTGGCTATAATAAAGTGCTTCTACATTGTGCAGGCGAAGAAAAGTTTTTTTATTATGCTTTGCCAGTTCAGAAAGAAAAGCGGTGCAATGAACTCCTTCCATTAAAACCGGATGATCATCCTTTAATAAATTTTCAAGTAAGCGGGGATGGGCTCTTGACTGAACGATATAGGGCTTGGTCAAAGAAAATCCCTGCCAATTGATCAGTCTTTTGTAATAATGAACTTCCGCACAATATTTATTCAGTTCTTCTTCTTCTTTCCTGGGGCCATATAAGAAACAATGCAGAATGATCTTAACACCTGCAGCATGTAAAGCCTTTAACTTATAATACAGATCCATCACTCCACCGTAGTCTGCAGGCCAGGGTACAGCATGACAAATAATATGTAATTTTTTTTCGCTATTCATGAAAAAAGTTTTTTGTAAAAACCGATTAGTTTCTTTTCCTCATTCTGCCATTTATATTTTTCTCTTGCTAACATACAATTATTTCTTAACCGGTCATATAGTTGTGAATCTGATAAAAGTTTATTTACAGCTTTTGAAATATTTTCCGGTTCAATGTCGTCAATTAACACTGCAATTTCAATTTCATTGTTTATAGCTCTGTATTCCGGATAATTCATAGTTACTTGTGGCAAAAGAGAATGAATGTAGTCAAAAAATTTATTTGAAAGTGACAGGTATTGGTTTAATCCTTTTCGCTCAAACGGATTAATGGCAATATATGCTTCCGCTGTTTTCAGTTTTAGATCTGAAGGATCCAGCATCCCCCAAAATTTTATCTTTTCGCTTACTTTAAATTCGTTAACGGCTTCTTTCATTTTTTTCATGAAATTTCCATCACCGCATACCCAGAGAACGGCATCAATATCCTGCATGGCAGCTACAAGTTTTTCCAGACCTCTTCCCTGGTTGACAGCACCCTGGTAAAGCAGCACATTCTTTCTTTTTTCTGCTGAAGTCATTTCATTAAGTACCGGGACATTCCTGATCACTTCATATTCTGCATTGAAATATTTCCTGAATTCATTTGCCAGGCTTTGACATACCGTATATCCGTTTTTAAAGTGTGGTATCATCATCCTTTCCAGCCAGCGCCAAAATTTATATACGAATGGCCTGCTTACTACTTCATTTAGCTGTGAAAAATATTCGTGAGCATCATAAACTCTTTTAATGCCCTTTAGTTTCGAAACTAAAAAAGCAGGAAGCATTGTATCAACATCAATTGCACAAATGCAATCTGCTCTTCTGAATAATAAAAAAAAGAAAAGCCTGATATTAAACTCTGTGTAAAACAATTTCCCTTTGTTAAAAAAACAGGAAATTCGTATTTGTCCGAAACTCCTGTCTGAAAGCGGGGGTGAAGATTTGTTCAACCTTCCAACAAGGGTAATTTGATTACCGACAGAAGAAAGGGTTCCGCAGATACGGTGCATCCGCTGGTCATAACTGATATCATTGGCAACTGTAAAAATGATTTTTTTCAACTTAAATCAAATATAAATGAAAAGCCCCGATCCCATTGTGAAAGGAACCGGGGCTTTTCTATTCTTGCTACCATCAGAATTGCTCTTGCATGTTATTCATACTCTCTCTTTCACCTTTCATATTCTTTCTTTTGAACAGGCTGGCGTCAAATTTTCCAAATCTCCAGCTGAAATTCAAACGCAGTATCTGCGGATCCCTGCGACGGAAAACATCCTGAAGAAAATAGAGAGATTCAGAATGAATATAACTGCGACGTGTCCTGAAAATGTCATTCATGTTTAAAGAAACTGAAGCTGCTTTGTTTTTCAAAAACTCAAACCTAATCCCGGCATCTACAAAATAATTTGAACGAATATATCCCTGTGCAGAGGATGATTGGCCAAAGCCCATGAAACCACCCATACCACGTCCGCCACCTCCTGTGCCCGGAGGGAGAATAGATTTAGACTGGTATTCTCCTGATAATTGCACAGAAAAATTCTTTGGCAATTTAAAAGTATTATTCAATTTTCCAAACCAGCTTAAAAACTGATCTTGTTCAGGTTGATTCGGGATATTGATATCAATTTTTGATGTAAACAAGTTCATGTTGGAAGTTAACTCCCAGAATTTGGTCAGTTTGTTTTTCATGGTCATTTCCAATCCCGTAACATAACTTGAATTTGCATTGATAAAAGTATTCAATACATAATCTTTTCCATTTGAAGGGCTGGTAAACAATTCCTGGAATCTTGTGATCAACCCGTTTGTATTTTTAAAATAAATGGAAGTAAGAAAATTGTCCTTGTTCTTGAATATTTTTTGATAAGAAAACTCAATTGAATTGGTAAATTCCGGTTTCAGGCCGGGGTTTCCTTTGCTCAGATTCAGAAAATCTGCTGAATCTGTGAAAGGACGGTTGATCCTTCTTGTATAATTGAATTGGATCTCCTGGTCTTTCTTCATTTTTTGGCTAATAAAAACACTTGGAAATAAACTTACCGGGAAATCATTACTGAATTTTTCATTGGTCTTTAATAGCTCGCCATTATAACCTGAGCTTTCCAGTCTTAATCCCAACTGATATCCAAAATCTTTAATCTTGTTGGTAAAAGTTGCATATCCGGCTAAAACATGATCATTGCTTTCATAATCTATTTGTGAAGATGGTTGCAGGATCAGTTGTCCTGAAGCATTTACCATGTAAAATGCATTTGTGCTGTTCGACTTATTAAAGGAAGCCCTTAGGCCCATTTCCATTTTTGAATTTTCAGTTAATGGATTTGTAAAATCAGTTTGCAACACAAGATTTTCTCCGTTTCCGGCGCCAATCTGTTGTTGCTTTGTACTGAATCTGATTGTATTTGCAGGATAATTATAAAAATCGGAAACTATTAAATTGGAGTTTTCATTCTTACTGGTATTGTAAGTAGCGTCTGCAGTAATTTCACGGCCGGCTTTTGGGAAATTATGTTTGTAACTGATTTGCGATCCCAGTCTCCTGAAATTTCCTTCAATATTAGCTATTCTTTCAGTATATGATGATGTTTTTACGTTATAAAGAGAATCAACTAAAAGTTCACTGGTATTAAATGGTTCAAATTTTCCGCGAACGTAACTTACGTTGGCGGTAATTGTATTTCTGTTGTCTACCAGATAATCAAACCCCGCTCTGCCAAAACCAAATTTACTTTTTGAAACATTATAATCATCCTGGTAAAGTATTGTATTGGGGTTATCAAGGATATTGTAGCGTTCAGTATTCCCTGTACTGATTGATTTACGTTGATTTAAAAATGCACTTCCGAAAAAATTTACTTTGTTTTGACGGATATTAAAGTCACCTCCAAATCCAACTCTTGCTCTGGAATCAATATTTGTACGTATACCGCCATTGTAACCAACTTTCTTTGTTTTTTTCAATACTACATTCAAAATTCCTGAGGTTCCGCCTGAAGCATCAAATTTTGCCGATGGATTTGTGATGATCTCTACTGATTCAATTGCATCAGCAGGTATCTGATCCAGCTGCATAGTAGTAGGTCTTCCATCTACAAATATTTGAGGGGAATTATTCCGTAGAGTAACATTTCCATCAAGGTCTACTGCCAGGGAAGGAATATTTTTCATTACATCTACAGCAGTACCACCAGCAGCAA
>CAZOOT010000024.1:30167-35851 GCA_964581455.1 uncultured Chitinophaga sp.
CTTTGCGGTCAATTCCAAGCTGGAATAATGGTTTTGATGAACTGACGGTTACTTCACTTAAAATTTTTGCATGCAATTTCAGACTGATATTTCCCAGGTCTTTATCAACTGCATTCAGCATAGCCGACATATCAACTCCTGCAGCACCTCCGGTTGGCATTTTAATATTAAAACTTACCGGCTGTTCATAAGTCTCAAAACCGATCGCACTGATTTTAAGTTTAAGAGGGCCAAATAAAGGAACTTTATCCAGGCTGAAATCCCCGTTTGAAGAGGTCAACATACCTCCGATAATAACATCCATTCTTTTCCTTGCAGTACTATCATACTTATTCTGGATCAATTGGACAGAAGCTGCGTCAATTGATTTGCCTGTAATAGAATCAACTATTTTGCCATACATACGGCCAACCATTTGCTGTCCATTCATGCCAGCACGATTTCCGCCCATATTCATGGGGTTTTGCGAAAAAGAAACCAGATAGATAAGGTTTAAAAGAAAAAAGGGAACTAATTTGTTCATTTTGTGAATTTTAGAATTAGACGTGCAAAGGTCTGAGAACCTTCTGTTCTAGTCTTATTTTAATGATAAATGGTTAATCCAATTCATGAAGGGAAAAAGCTACTGATAGCAAGCTCTGCTTCTATAATAATTAATTTGCAAAAATCATTATTAACACCTGGATAATGCCGATGATGAAACCTATTATGCCGCCCAAAATTTCTACAAAACGGAACTCTTTATTCATAATTTGGAAAAGGATCGATTCCAGCTTAGTAGCAGAAAATGCTGCTACTTTATCAGTCACGATCTTTTCAAGATCAAATTCAGTTTGAAGCTGACCGGCATAACCTCTCATCAGTTGTGGAAAAAGAGCTTCAAATTCCTGCATGAATATTTTTTTGAGAGAGATAATAGTTTTGTCGCCAACAAATAGGCTGAGAAAAGGCATTTCCTCGCTTAATTTTATACGAAGGAAGTTTTCAATATGCCCTTCAATCATAGGCATTAATTTTTCAAGGTTTTTCGGGTTTGCAATTTTTTCCTGAATATCGTCATAGGAAAGAAGTTCTGCGCTAACAAGTTTACCCAGTTTTTCCGCAAATACTTTTTGTCTTTTTGGAAAAATGCCATGAAAAGTCAGTCCCAGAATTTTTATGGGAAGTCTCGGATGAAAAAGCATCTTAATGGCAAGCAGGTTTGTAATCCAACCAATAAATGCAGAGAAAACAGGAATAAGTAGTAACCAGTAATTCATAAAACTGTGCAAAGAAACTGATTGAAGCGTCGGTATCAAAATCTCTTTTTGGAGACAAGGCCTAATTCTGATATTTTTGCAATCCGAATTTAAATGGTGGCCATAGCTCAGTTGGTTAGAGCATCAGATTGTGGTTCTGAGGGTCGTGGGTTCGAACCCCATTGGTCACCCAACAAAAACTTCTCATTGTGAGAAGTTTTTTTATTTTTCCCGCCCGTTTATCAAAAAGCGGTGTTAAAAGGTTTTAAGAATAAAAAAACACAGGATTTTGCATTAATTTTACTGCAATGATCAAAGTAATCAAATATATGACCAATTTAAAACGTCTCCCTATCCTGATCCTTTTATTAGCCGGTGGTTTTTTTCTAGCCAGTTCGATGGATAAACCCAAAACTGATCCGCCAGGAAAATATGAAAGAATCCTTCAAAATATTACCGGAATGCTGAAAGAAGGCCATTATTCCCCAAAAGATATAAATGATGAATTTTCTAAAAAAATATTTTTAAAATATTTTGAAAACCTGGATCCGAATAAAAATATTTTTCTTTCAGATGACCTGGTTTCTTTAAAAAAACATGAAACCAAAATTGATGATGAAATGAAAGGAGCTTCGGTAGAGTTTTTCCAGGCAGCCGGAAATGTTTTTAATAAGAGAATGGAGGAGTCAGAATTGATCTATAAGGAAATCCTTGCACAGCCTTTCGATTATACTGTTAATGAAAGTATCATTGCGGATCCGGCTAAATCAGATTTTCCGGCTTCACTTTCAGATAGAAAAGAGAATTGGAGAAAATGGCTGAAATACCAGACCCTGGACAGGTATGCGGATCTCCTGGATATCCGGGAGAAAAATAAAAACGAGAAAGATTTTGTTGTAAAAACTGATGCAGAACTGGAAAAAGAGGCCCGTGAGAAAGTGAGAAAAATAATGGAGCGGACTTTCGAAAGATATAAATTCAAATTTACCGAGGAAGATAAGTTTAATGTATTTGCAAGAACAATTACCAATGCAATGGATCCGCATACAGAATTTTTTCCTCCAGTAGATAAAAGATATTTTGATGAACAAATGAGTGGAAGGTTTTTTGGGATTGGTGCATCCCTTGTTTATGACGAAGGGAATATTAAAATAAATACAGTGCTGGCTGGCAGTCCTGCGTGGAAAAGCGGTGAGGTGCAGGTTGGTGATGTAATTACTAAAGTGGCTCAGGGAAAAGAAGAAGCAGTGGAATTAACCGGCTATATCGTAGAAGATGCAGTTAAAATAATAAGAGGTAAGAAAGGCACTGAAGTAAAATTAACCTTGAAGAAACAGGATGGTAATCTTAAAACAATTTCACTCATCCGTGATGAGATCATTCAGGATGAAACTTTTGCCCGCAGTGCCATAGTCCAAAACGGGAATGCCAAACTGGGTTATATATATCTTCCTGAATTTTATGCCAACTTCGACGAACCAAATGGCAGCAGATGTTATATAGACGTTGCCAATGAAATTAAAAAACTGAAAGAAGAGAAAGTTGATGGCATCATTATGGATCTGCGAAATAACGGGGGTGGTTCCTTGTATGATGTAGTGCAGATGGTGGGCTTGTTTATAGAAAGCGGGCCGGTAGTTCAGGTAAAAGACAGAGACGGAAAACCCAATATCTTACAAGATAAGAATAAGGAAGTACTGTATGACGGACCACTGGCAGTAATGGTAAACGAATTCAGTGCATCCGCTTCAGAAATTTTTGCAGCAGCTATACAGGATTATGGGCGGGGAATAGTAATCGGAAGTACAACAACTTTTGGAAAGGGAACAGTACAGAGAAATATCGGTCTTGATCCGACAGCTGGTTTCTTAAGTTCTAATTCTGATATCGGTACCATTAAACTTACACTTCAAAAATTTTACAGGGTAAACGGCGGATCAACTCAATTAAAAGGAGTTGTTTCTGATATCGTACTCCCAGATAATTACGAGTATTTAAAATTCCGGGAGAAAGATGATCCGGACGCATTACCATGGGATGAAATAACAAAAGCTCCTATAAAAACATGGAAACCGGCTTATGATATGTCAGGCATTCAAAAGCTAAGCGAAGAAAGACTGAAAAATAATGTGGCATTTAATCTTATAAAGGAAAATACGGAGTGGCTGGCCAAACTGAATGATAAAGTATATTCCTTAAACCTGGAACAATTCAGAAAAGACCAGAAAGCAATTCGAACTACCGTCAGGCAAATAGAATCTTTGAAAAAACTGGATAATGAGATGAATGTCAGCTTTCTTCCGCAGGATGTCAATAAGTTCAGTTACGATAAAGGCAAACAGGAACGTTTTGATCAATGGTTAAAGAACCTGAAAAAAGACATTTACCTTGACCAGGTTTCAAAAATCACTACAGATATGGTAATACAGACCAATATTGCACTTGGCAAGAAAACAGAAGAAGCAAAGAAACCATTTTAATACTAACCCCCGGAAACGGGGGTTTTCTTTTAGCTCAAATATCTTTCTTCAATTATTTTTTTATGATGATAGCAATGTCCCACACAGATAAATCCAATTGCCCTTACATAGATGGATGCGTCATTTGTAATTCCTTCACTTTCTAATTCCTCTTCCCCGAAAGAATTAAAAAGCATCTCTGTGCTTTTTCTTACAGCGGAGAATTCTTCAATAAGATCATCCCATTTTCTCTGATCGGCTTTGGAATTACGGGCAAAAAGATTTTCATTGAAACCAGGCAGGTGAGTGCTGTCTTTCCTGGCAAAACGAAGTGCCCGGTAACTAAATACCCTTTCAGCATCTATCATATGCTGAATAACTTCTTTAATACTCCATTTTTCATCTGCATACCGGTGGTTAATTTTATCTGCCGGAATGGTTTCTAAAAAAGAGACAAATGATTTTGTATTCGCTTCAAAAGCATTCATCAGTTCATCTTCTTTTACCAGGTTTATATAATTATGATAAAAATGAGGAACTCTTGACAGGTCTGTTTTAGGCATAAGTTGTTTGTTTATTGTTGACAGATGATGGTTAAAGGTCGGGGAAAAAAGGTTTAGATGTTGAAGAAAATTTCATGCAGGAGAACATTTTATGGCCGGTTCCTGCGGAGCAGATGACCGACTGAACGGACTAGCAGCATTTGTTGCAAACGAAGTATTAAATTTTATACTTCAACTTGCTTTTTAGAATATATCCAATATTTATTATAAAATATGAAAAAGCAAGCCCCTCAATTGTTCTTATCAGAGCATTTGCAAAAATTCATTAAATCTTCATTGTCTGGCAGAAGACTTACTCCATCAGGTAAAAGAATAACAAAAGGTACAATTTGTAATTACATACATACTCACAGGCTAATTGAGGAATTTGAAATTAGATACATTACAAAAATTCGTATTCAATTATTACACAGAGCCTCCTTAAGAACTTTGCAAAGAGAAAAAAATTATTGGAAAAGATTCTTTAAACAATTTTCAGATTTTCTATATAAAGAGAAAAGATATTATGATAACACTGTTTCAAATGTTTTTAAAATTCTGAAAACATTTTTTAATTACTTACAACAGGAAAAAGGGTACTTAGCTGGAAACTATCATAAAGCATTCCGAATTCCAATTCAAAATACAACTCCGGTAGTATTAGTTCCAGAACAATTGCAATTTCTTATAACGAATAAGGAATTTAATGAATCACTAATTCCCTGTTTGAAAAGAGCAAGAGATATATTTGTATTTGGCTGTACAGTAGCTCTCCGATATTCAGATTTAATGAATCTCAAAGAATCCAACCTTGTACAAACTGAGACAGAAACTTATTTGACTTTGTATACTCAAAAGACAAATGCCGAAATTCATGTTCCACTTCCTGAGTATGCTCTGGATATATTAAAAAGAAACAAACGAAAGATGGGTCGGTTTCTTTTACCAAGACTTTCTTCAACAAATCTTAATCGCCAAATAAAAAAGCTTGTAATGTTTGCAGGCTGGGATCATTCCTTACCGAAATATATCAGTCTAAGAGGTAAAATAATAGAATTAAAATCTCATACTAATAATACCTGGAAATTCTATGAACATATTACAGCCCATACAATGCGAAGAACTGCTATAACTACTTTATTAATGATGGGTGTCTCTGAAAACATTGTTAGAAAAATATCTGGACATGCTCCGGGAAGTAAAGAGTTTTTTAGATATGTCTCAATTGCACAGGAATATGTAAATTTTGAGGTTAAAAAAGCCTACAAAAAACTTATTGAAAAGCCTGGTATATCCCAACTAAAAACTAGCGGATAAAATTGACAAAAAGGGGGGTATAATTTTGTTGTTTATTGACATTTTAGGTTAAATTTAAGTGTTATTTAGATCTTTGAATTTTGCTATGGGTAAGGGTTTGAGTTAATAAACATTATTATCCGTTCGGG
>CAZOOT010000025.1:0-35353 GCA_964581455.1 uncultured Chitinophaga sp.
AATTCATATCAGGGTATTCTTTTTTTCAGCCCCAGTGCTGTGACCAGTTTTTTTAACTGCAACAAATTAAATGATGAACCAGTTTTATTTGCCATTGGTAAAACAACTGCAAATGAAATAAAAAAATATACCGGCAATAAAATCGTCATCAGCGATATACCCGGCAAAGAGAACCTGCTAAAAAAAATGATAGAACACTTTTCAATAATAGTGTAAAAAAATTAATTATGACTGACCTGAAAAACGATTTATTATTAAGAGCCTTAAGAAAAGAAAAAGTGGAACGTCCGCCTGTATGGATGATGCGCCAGGCAGGAAGATACTTGCCCGATTACATTAAGCTTAGGGAAAAATATGATTTCTTTACCCGTGTACAAACTCCGGAACTGGCTTGTGAAATTACTTTACAACCTATAGACCAGATTGGTGTAGATGCAGCGATTATTTTTTCCGATATATTGGTTATTCCGCAGGCAATGGGCATGGAAGTATTGATGGAAGAAGGAAAGGGACCATCTTTGCCAAAGATTATTCAAACGCAGAAAGACATTGATAGATTAATAACTGTAGACGCAGAAGAAAATCTGAAATATGTTTATGATGCATTGTCATTAACTAAAAAAGAATTAAATGGAAGGGTACCGCTTATTGGTTTTGCCGGCGCTCCCTGGACCATATTATGTTATATGATTGAAGGAAAAGGCAGTAAAACATGGGGCAAGGCGAAACAATTTGCTTATACAAAACCCGAACTGGCTCACAGTTTATTACAAAAAATAACTGCTGTTACAATAAATTATCTTAAAGCACAGGCAATCGCCGGAGCGGATACCGTACAGGTATTTGATAGCTGGTCGGGCATTTTAAGTCCGGACGATTTTAAAATATTTTCACAACCTTATTTACTGCAGATTGCTGATGCATTGAAAAATGATGTACCGGTCATTTTATTTCCCAAAGGAAGTTGGTATGCTTTGAATGATTTAAGCAACAGCAGTGCTGCTGGTATTGGCATTGACTGGTGTATAACACCGCAGTTTGCAAGAAAGCTGACAGAAAATAAAATCACTCTGCAGGGAAATTTTGATCCATCGAAATTACTGGCGCCTGTTCCACAGATAAAAAAATGGGTAAATGAAATGATCAATGATTTTGGTACACAGAAATTTATTGCCAACCTGGGACATGGTATAACCCCCAATGTTCCGGTTGATCATGCAAAAGCATTTGTGGATGCCGTGAAAGAATATTCTTTAGTTACTTCCTGATCATTCCGCGTATGAAGAGCAAAGAAACATGGATACAATACATTCAAGAACTACAGCACCTTATTTGTTCTGTCCTGGAAAAAACAGATGGCAGTGCCAAATTTAATGAGGATGTATGGGAAAGGCCAGAAGGCGGAGGCGGAAAAACAAGAGTGATTACACACGGAGCTGTTTTTGAAAAAGGAGGAGTCAATACTTCAGTTGTGTTTGGTGATGTAACAGATACCATGCGGTCGCAATTAAAAATTAATGGCGAGCAATGGTTCGCCTGTGGCCTGAGCCTGGTCCTTCATCCGGTAAATCCCTTTGTACCAACCGTACATTGTAATTACCGTATGTTTGAATTGTATAATGAAAAAGAAGAATTAACCGACTGCTGGTTTGGCGGCGGTACAGATCTTACGCCCTATTATCTATTGGAAGAAGATGCAAGATATTTTCACCGGGTCTATAAAAATGTTTGTGATCAGTTTGATCCGTTATTTTATCCGCAGTTTAAAAAAGAATGTGATGATTATTTTGTGAACGGGCACCGCAATAATGAAAGAAGAGGTATTGGAGGAATTTTTTATGACCACAAACGTCCGGATGAAAAACATGATAAAGACTTCTGGATGAATTTTGGAATAGCTTGTGGAAAAGCATTCACAGATGCTTATTTACCTATTGTAGAAAAAAGAAAAGCCGCTCCCTATACCGCAGCAAATAAATACTGGCAGGAAATTAGAAGAGGCCGTTATGTTGAATTTAATTTGGTTCATGACCGGGGAACATTGTTTGGATTAAAAACCAATGGTCGTACAGAAAGTATATTGATGAGCCTGCCTCCATCAGTCCGGTTTGAATATAATTATCAGCCCAAACCGGGGAGTGAAGAAGAAAAAATACAAATGGTTTGTTTA
The DNA here is from genome assembly GCA_964581455.1 of uncultured Chitinophaga sp. Lineage (GTDB taxonomy): Bacteria > Bacteroidota > Bacteroidia > Chitinophagales > Chitinophagaceae > VBAS01. The sequence continues at coordinate 2,171 of CAZOOT010000025.1, forward strand.
CATCCCAGGGAATGGGTTTAAAATTTTTATGTTATGTATCTGAAAAGGAGAAACAGAATTTTACGGCAGTCTTCAGCCATCCGGTCAATGGTTACTGAAACTATTTTAACCTCGAATGATTTTATTGTTCCTCTTTTTATCATTGAGGGGAAAAATGAACAATCGGAAATAAGTTCTATGCCAGGATATTTTCGCCGTTCCATTGATCTTACCGTAAAAGAAGTAAAAGAATTATGGGATATGGGGTTGAAGTCAGTTTTACTTTTTGTAAAATCAAAAGATGAATTAAAAGATAATAAAGGAACAGAAGCTCTCAATCCCAATGGTCTGATGCAGCGGAGCATTAAAGCGATTAAAGACGCAGTTCCTGAAATGCTGGTGATGACCGATGTGGCTCTGGATCCTTTTTCCTCCTATGGACACGATGGTATCGTGAAAAATGGACAGATTGTAAATGACGCAACAGTTGAAGTATTGGCTAAAATGAGTGTGAGTCATGCACAGACCGGTGCAGATTTTGTAGCGCCAAGCGATATGATGGACGGAAGAATTGGCGCCATCAGAAAAGCCCTGGAAGAAAATAATTTTACCAATACCGGCATCATGAGTTACAGCGCTAAATATGCCTCCTGTTTTTATGGTCCCTTTCGTGATGCGTTGGACAGTGCTCCTGGTTTTGGAGATAAAAAAACTTACCAGATGGATTACAGCAACCGGTTGGAAGCCATAAAAGAAACGCTGATGGATATAGAAGAAGGTGCCGATATTGTTATGGTGAAACCTGCGTTAGCTTATCTCGATATTATTCGTGAAGTAAAGAATGCAGTGAAAATTCCTGTAAGTGCTTACAACATCAGTGGAGAATATGCTATGATAAAGGCTGCTGCTAAAATGGGTTGGATTGATGAAGACAAAGCCATCATAGAGACATTAACATCTATCAAAAGATCCGGTGCTGATCTTATAGCTACTTATTTTGCAAAAGATTTTATAAGAATCACCGGACAGTAATAAGCACTTTAATTGTTCAAGATCCTTTGCGGTTAAATAAATTAGTAAATAATGTATCAAAGAAGCAAATTATTGTTCGAAAGAGCCCAGCAATCCATTCCCGGTGGAGTAAACTCACCGGTAAGAGCTTTCAAAAGTGTGGGAGGTACTCCTGTTTTTATGAAAAGTGCAAAAGGAGCCTATCTTTTTGATGCAGATGGTAACAGCTATATTGACTTTATCGCTTCCTGGGGACCTATGATCCTTGGTCATGCCTATGAACCCGTAGTTAAAGCAATTCAGGAGTATGCCACCAATACAACATCATTTGGAGCACCAACAGAACTGGAAATAGAAATGGCCGAACTGATCATCAGTATGGTGCCGAACGTTGATCTAATAAGAATGGTGAGCAGTGGAACAGAAGCCTGTATGAGTGCAATCCGGTTAGCCAGAGGATATACGGGTAAAAACAAAATTTTAAAATTCGAAGGACATTATCACGGGCATGCAGATTCATTTCTGGTAAAAGCCGGCAGCGGAGTGGCTACTTTAAACATACAAACTGTACCCGGAGTTACGGCCGGTGTTGCAAATGACACCTTAACGGCAGCTTATAATAACCTGGATGAAGTAAAAAAAATTGTTGTAGAAAATAAAGGGGAAATCGCAGCTATCATTGTGGAACCTGTAGCTGGTAATATGGGTTGCATTATTCCACAACCCGGTTTTTTAGAAGGGCTCAGAAAAATCTGTGATGAAGAGAAGATTGTTTTCATCTTTGATGAAGTAATGACAGGATTCCGTTTGGCACCCGGTGGTGCACAGGAAAAACTAAAGGTCGATGCCGATCTGGTTACCTATGGAAAAGTAATTGGCGGAGGTATGCCGGTTGGTGCCTTTGGAGGAAAGAAAGAGATCATGCAACACATAGCTCCTCTTGGAAATGTTTACCAGGCCGGAACCTTAAGTGGCAATCCTATTGCAATGATCACCGGTTTTACAACTTTACAACTACTAAAGGAAAACCCTTCCATTTATAAAGAACTGGACCAAAAAACAACTTACCTGCACGAAGGTTTAGACACCGTATTAAAATCATGGGGACAGCCTTATGTTATTAACCGCCTGGGGTCGATGATTAGTATACATTTCAGCGATCATGCTATTACTGATTTTAGAAGCGCCGCTTCAGCTAACAATGAATTATTTAAAAAATATTTTCATGCCATGCTGAAACGGGGAGTTTATCTTCCACCTTCTGCGTATGAAAGCTGGTTTCTGAATAATGCCCTATCTTATGCCGATATTGATAGAACGATACAAGCGTCAAAAGTAAGCTTGCAGGAATTATAAAGCCAGTTCTGAATTTTTTAGAATTTTTTTATATTCAGCTAATGAAATTGGTCTGTTTGATTTTTTTTTCTTTTGCCGGATTTTCACAGTTGCGGGCACAGTATATTGACTCTGCTGCAAAAAAGAAATTCACTATTTCCGGCTTTTCTGATATATACTATCAATATGATTTCGATAACCCCACTTCAAAAAGAAGGCCGGCCTTTTTGTATAATCATACAAGGCATAATCAGCTCAATGTAAATCTCGCCTTGCTGAAAACTTCATTCAATAAAAATAAATGGAGAGCCAACCTGGGCCTGATGGCAGGCGCCTATGCCCAAACCAATCTTGCTGCTGAACCTGATTGGGCAAAAATTATTTTTGAAGCAAATGCCGGATATGCTTTCAATGATAAATTTTCTGTGGATGCCGGTATTCTCCCTTCACACCTGGGCCTGGAATCGGCTGTGAGTAAAGAAAACTGGAACCTGAGCAGGAGTATCCTGGCGGAAAGTTCACCTTACTATGAAACCGGGGCGAAACTTAACTTTACTCCCAATGAAAAATGGGCATTTTCTTTACTTGCATTAAACGGGTGGCAAAGGATAAAAGACAATAACTCATCTCCTGCATTCGGAACACAGGTCGTATTTACTCCCAACGAAAAGTGGCTATTCAATTCCAGTTCCTTTATAGGAAACGAACAAGCTGTTCCCAATAGCCTGATTCGTGTGTTTCATAATTTATATACCACCTATACAATCAATCAAAAGTTAAACACCTCTTTTTATTTTGATTTCGGATTTGAAGAAAAAGCAAATAACAATGGCAGCAATAACTGGTGGGGTCTTTTATGGAAATTTCAATGGAAGGCCGGTAAAAAAATAAATACGGCTTTCCGGATTGAATATTTTGATGACCCTGCAGAGATCATCATCAGCCATAATGCAGCAAGCGGAATTAAGCTTACCGGTTTTTCTGCCAATATTGACTGGCAGATCAGGAAAAATATTTTGTGGAGAAATGAAATAAGACAACTTCAGTCTTCCGATGCAATATTTATGAAAGACAACCTGCCCGGTAAAGGAAACACAAATTTTCTGAGTTCAATTTCATTCTGGTTTTAAAATTTTGCTCCAAGACTAATAAAAAATGTTCTGCCATCAGCCGGTAATGCACCAGGCCCCGGATAACCGCCTGCACGACGGGTAAAATATCTTTCATCAAAAACATTATTGATCCCTGTCTTAATATTTAAACCTTTTGAAAATTTATAAGAAGCGGTCAGATCAGTAATGGTATAGGAGGGAATAAGCCCGGTATTTCCATTTGCAGAAACTGATACAGTATTGTTTGCATCACTATAAGTTTCTCCTACATAACTGATCTGTGCAGTTAATAAAAATCCTTTTACTCCGGCAGTGATGCCTCCGCGAAAAATATTTTCCGGCGCATTCTCCACTTTTTTCCCTTTTGTATTGGCATCTTTATGATTATTGCTGTAGCGGGCATCGGTAAATGCATAAGAAGAAAATATGATCAAATCCGCTTTTTTGTTTTTTGTAAATGCTCTTACGGGATTAAATTCAATATAGCTTTCAATTCCTTTACTGGAACTGTTTCCCACATTGGTTATGAGCCTGTATGATGGGGTGCCAGTAACTGAAACGATTCCGATCCGGTTATTATATTGCAAAAAATATCCACTCACATCAAACTGTAAAAAGTCTTTTATTTTTCCCCGGTAACCCAGATCTGCATTATAACCTTTTGAATCTTTCAAAGCCTGGTCTACCACATCAGTAGTGGGTGGTGCCTGCAGGTTGGCAAACTGTATCGGGCGATAAGCCTGAGAAATATTTGCATAGATCTCTGTATTGTCAATATGATATTCTGCACCGATTCCAGCCAACAGGAATTTGCGGCCTCGGGTAATTTTCTGTAAAATAATCTCTGCGCCATTATTGGAATATCCGTTTCGGCCCGATGCCGATCCTTCTAACCACTCATACCGGATACCCGGCACTACCAATAACTTATCCGTTAAGCGGAAAATATTTTCAGCGAATACAGCTGCATTGTTAGAAGTAAATTTTATATCTCTTGGATAGTTTCCGATAACGGTTGCATCATATCCAGAACCGGTAGTTCCTTTTCCATCAGCTCTTCTATGAGTGCTGCCTGTATACAGACGGATGCCGGCAGAAAATGTATTATCCATTTTTCCAACCGCATAATCAGAAATAATGCGGCTTTCTAATCCATAATTTCTATACTGATCTACCTGGACTGTCCTGTTATTATAATCCAATGTTATTGGATTGATACTATCTTTTATATTGATTGATTGCAGATAGCCTACACTGCTACGATCACCAAGTGTTGCAAACAGCTTTGTATTCCACCTGGTTTTTTCCTGAAGCTGATAATTCAGAATCAATGCAGGCGTTGTCCATTTAATATCAAACCAGTTACGGCTACGAAAACTTTGTTGTGCATCGTTTCTCAAATTCGTATCTGTTAATCCACCCGGTTGCTGGCTACGAATATGTGAATGCATCAACTCTGTAGTTAATGACAGTTTGGGATTAATGTAATAAGTCAGCGTTCCGTACCCTGCATTGGTAAAATACAGGCTGTTCTGTCTCCAGCCGTCTGCATTCCGGTGATCAAAGAATGAATAGTAATGTATTTTCCCTTTTTTACCACCCATAGCATTATAGCTATTGAATAATCCATTGCTACCAATGGTCTGTTGTGTTTCAAATTCAAATTTTTTATTTATTTCACTCCCATTTCTTAAAATATAATTTACCAGGCCGCCAAACTGCGGACCGTATTGCAGCGAACCCTGTCCTCTTACAATTTCAATTCTCTGAACCGCCTGCAACTGCGGATTATAATATGCTTCCGGATAACCAAAGGGATCAGCAGCAATATCATAACCATTCTGACGAATATTGAATTCCCAGCTCCGGTTAGGACTTAATCCTCTTGCAGCTATACCAATCTGTATCCCACTGGGGTCGCTTTCCCAGATATGAATGCCCGGCACTTTGGCCAATACCTGTCGCATGGTGTTTGTGACCACATTGCCTTGTACATTGTCCAGCACAATCAATGCGTTTTTTTTACCGGCATAGATAGAATTTCCTACTACTTCAGGCATCTGCTGGTAATCGCTTTTGCTGTGTCTTCCCACAACAGTTATATCAGGTAAGTATTTATGTGCAGGCTTGGTGGAGTCATCATGAAATATTTTTTCCGGAACTGATTGACTTATTCCCGCCGGGGAAATAATAGAAAAAAGTATAAAGCTCAACAATCTATTCTTCATATAATTTATATTGTGGGGCAAATGTCATTTACTTATGCCGGTTTCAATTACGGAATAGGTAAATGTGTTTACGCAAAGTGGAAAATTGAGCCTGCTTGTGAAATGATTTTAATCAATAATGGCCATGATTCATAAAACGTATGTTCAATAAAAGTTTACTTATGAAACTGATGTTGTGCTTTTCCCTTCTGATGCTGTCTTTGCCGGGTCTTTCTCAGGATAAAATGGAAAATCATTATAAAATTTATGATACCCGGGCAAAGCAGCTTATTTCTTTTGACAAAATTGTGACAGGCATGACCCATGCCGACGTTCTTTTTTTTGGCGAAGAGCATAACGACAGTGCAGGACATTATCTTGAAAATTTAATTTTCCAATCCTTATATAAAATATATGGAAGCCGGCTAGCTTTAAGCCTTGAATTGTTTGAAACCGATAACCAGCTTGCGCTAAATGAATACCTGGCGGGAAAAATTGATGAGTCCCGGTTTTCAAAAGATGTCCGGCTCTGGAATAATTATAAAGATTACCGGCCGATGATTGAATTTGCGAAACAAAATCAAATACCAGTCATTGCAGCCAACCCTCCCAGACGATATGTTACGATGGTAAGCAGAAGAGGTATGAGATCACTGGATAGTTTGTCAAAAGAGGCAAAGAAATTTTTACCTCCTTTACCGTATGATACTCTGAGTGGCCGCTACCGGGAAAAATTTATGGATATCATGAAAGGTAGTCCCGGAGCAACCAGTTCTAATATTTATTACAGCCAAAGTCTTTGGGATGCCGGCATGAGCAACAGTATTAATCAATTTTTAAAAAAGAACAAACACAATAAAGTATTTCATTGTGTGGGCCGTTTTCATAGTGATGAAAAACTTGGTACTGCTGCACAATTGCAAAACAGAAATCCCAAACTGAAAATTCTTAACATCAGCTGTTTCAGTGATGCTTCATTTAATAATCCTGATTGGGAAAAATTCAGATCCCTGGGTGATTATATAATAGTAACGAACCCTGATTTAAAAAAGACCTATTAAAAAATTTAAACCACTAACTTTATTACCGGAGTTCGTCAGGAATGAAAAAGATTATTGTCTTTATTCAGAACTTTAGATAAGAAGGCATATAGTTTCTTTACTTCATAATTCCGGTAATGCTGAAAAGCTCAAATAATGATTCTTTTAAAGAGCAAAGAAAGCTTGCCGCCATCATGTTTGCCGATATGATGGGCTATACGGCTATGATGCAGGAAGATGAAGCCCGTGCAAAACTGCTGAGAAACCGCCAAAAGAAAACTCTCGAAAAACTTATTCCCGCACACAATGGAGCTATCATCCAGTTTTTTGGTGATGGTACATTGAGCATGTTTGACAGTTCTGCGGATGCGGTACGTTGCGGCATTGCCATCCAGCTTGAATTGCAAAAAGAACCAAGCGTTAATTTAAGAATCGGAATTCACAGCGGCGATGTGGTGTATGACAGTGAAGGTATTTATGGAGATTGTGTAAACCTTGCATCACGTATTGAATCACTTTCTGTTCCCGGCGCAGTGTTATTCTCAGGCAAAGTATATGATGAAATAAAAAATCAACGTGATATTCAATCTGCCTCTCTTGGCAAATTTCATCTTAAAAACGTTAAACTACCATTTGAAGTACTTGCTGCAGCTAACAAAGGATTGATTATTCCCTCACCTGCTCATATCACCGGCAAACTCAGCCAGGAAAGTTTCTCGTTAACCTCATTGCTGAAAAAAAGAAAAGTGAGATTGATTGCGTTGGTTGTATTTGTTACAATCATTACCTTGGCTATTGCTTTGTTTTACAGTACAACAGGTAAGAGTACTTCTTTTATTGACTCCATTGCAGTTCTTCCACTTGAAAATCTATCCGGTAATCCTGAACAGGAATATTTTGTTTCCGGTATGCAAGAAACACTCATCAGCGAACTTTCAAAAATCAGTTCCCTGAAAGTCATTTCCCGAACATCGACCCTGCAATATAAAGACACAAAAAAAACAATGCCTGACATAGCAAAAGAACTGGGTGTGAAAGCTCTTATTGAGGGTTCGGTGATACGGGAGGGTGATATAGTACGCATAACAGTACAACTGATTGACGGAACCACTGACAAACATATATGGACAGATAAATTTGACAGGGAATTGCGGGGGGTTCTTGCACTACACAATGAAGTAGCACAGAAAATAGCCGAAGCAATTAAAATAAAACTTTCTCCACAGGATAAAGAAAGACTTGTTGCAGCACAGGCTGTAAATCCCCGTGCCTACGAATTTTATTTAACTGGCCGTCACTACTGGAATCAAAGAACGATCAAGAGCTATAAGCAAGCCATTGAAAGTTTTAAAAAAGCACTTGAGCAGGATAGCAGTTATGCCCAGGCTTATGCAGCGATGGCTGATTGTTATATTTTATTAGGTGAACAAGGCGGTATACCACAGCATGAAGCAAAATTGCTTGCCAACAATTCCATACAAAAAGCATTGGTGCTAAATGATAAACTGGCTGAAACATTTTCATCAATGGGAGTATCGAATTTGTCTTATGAATGGAATTGGGCAGAATCGGAAAAAGCATTTAAACAGGCAATTGTTTTAAATCCGGGCTATGCGACCACATATCAGTGGTATGGAAGAATGCTTGGTTTTATAGGCCGTTATGATGAATCGGTTAAACTATTGGAAAAAGCAAAAGAGCTTGATCCGCTTTCACCAGTAATTGTCGCTTATATTGGCCAGGTTTATATTTACGCCAGGCAATATAAAAAAGCAGAAGATGTATTAAATGAAGCATTAAAAGTTCATCCCAATCATCCTTTAATACTTCACAATATCGGAGAGCTTTATACTGCACAAGAGCGATATGCTGAAGCTATTGCACCTCTAAAAGAATCATCCGAATTATCAGCATCGGTACATTACAAGGCAATACTCGCTTATGCTTATGCTATGGCTAACAGGAAAGAAGAAGCAATGACGATACTGATAGAATTGCTGAACAGGTCTGATTCAGGGCTGGTTTCAGGATTTAATATAGCAGCAGTTTACCTTGCTTTAGGCGATAAAGAAAAATCGCTTAACCAACTTGAAATAGGATATAAGCAACGTGATGTATGGATGAAAGAACTTAAAGCATGGCCTTGGTTTGATAAGCTTCGAAATGAACAACGGTATAAGGATTTAATAAGACGAATGAATTTTCCGGAATGAACAGGTAAAAAGATTTGATGTTAAAAAAAATCTTACGCTGTTGATTCAGTTATCAACGTCAACACAGATTTAAAGAAACTTTATTAGTGATAATTATGCCCGTAAAAGAAGTTCGCAAGGTTTCAACCCGGTGTGTTTCTTGAAAGCCGTTGAGAAATGGGAAATAGAAGAATATCCCAGCATTAGCGAAACTTCAGTTACACTTAATCCTTTTTCATATAATAAATACCGTGCATGCTCCATTCTTTGATTCTGGTAAAATTCAAAGATCGTGGTGCCAAACATTTCTTTAAATCCTTTTTTCAGGTAACATTCGTTGATGGCTACTTTACGGCTGAGTTCTTTGATTGTAATTGGCTCACCAATATGCTGGATCAGTATCTCTCTTGATTTTACAATTTTTTCCCTGTCCGCTTCATTTGCCAAAAACTTACAGTTGACAATATCAATTTCCTTTTCACCCAGCATACAGTCCAGACTGTATAAAAGCAACATCTGGGTTTGTGCATTGATATAAATATTTTCAAGACTGTCAGTGAATGTATGATTCAATAAACCTTCCAATACAATTCTTGTTTTACCGCAAAGGGGTAAAATCTTAGTAAAAGAAGAACGATGTTTGAAATTCATCACATCATCCGAAAGAATTTCATTTCCCTCTCTTGATTTGGTAAACTGGCTTAAATGTGCCGGCGAAAATTTAAAACTCATTACATCCACACTTTCTACTCTTTCCACACAGGTTTTTGAAGCGCTGTATTTGCACATATCGCATTCAATATCCTTTTGGCGACAATACACATTACCGGAAATACAGAATTTTAATTCCAGGTAATTTTTTTCCTTATCTGTTTTCTCGTAATGATAGACCAACATCCCCATATCTTCCATATCCCACTTATTCACCTGCTGGTATCGTTTTATATTATACTGTACAGAACCAGGTATCTGTCTTTCTTTTTCCTGTAAAAGAACAAATTCTTCCTGGAGCCTGGTCTGCTGGTAAGCAAGTGCTAATATGTCTGGAGGATTATGCATTGAGTCTGCAAATTTACACTACAATTACTGATTTGCCTTATCATAGATCAAGAGTAGATGATAAACGGCAAAAGTTAACATTTAAAAAAAATTCAGAGTTAATCATTAAAAATTAACTTTGCCCCGTCCCAAAATGGGACAATTTTTATAAATGATTCATCCTCATACATATATTCACCCAAATGCTAAGTTGGCAACTAATGTAAAAGTGGATCCTTTCACGGTTATTCATCAAGATGTTGAGATTGGTGATGGAACCTGGATTGGTTCAAATGTGACGATTATGGAAGGAGCAAGGGTTGGAAAAAATTGCAGGATATTTCCGGGAGCAGTAATTGCGGCAATTCCGCAGGACCTTAAGTTCCAGGGAGAATATTCACAGGTGATCATTGGTGACAATACTACCATCAGGGAATTTGTAACAATCAATAGGGGTACAGTAGACAGGGAAAAAACCCAGATAGGAAAAAATTGTTTGATCATGGCTTATTGTCATTTTGCTCACGACTGCTTTGTAGGGAATAATTGTATCATGAGCAATAACACCCAGGTAGCGGGCCATGTAACAATCGGTGATTGGGTGATCTTAGGAGGTATGACTGCTGTTCACCAATTTGTAAGAATCGGACAACATTCATTTCTAAGTGGCGGTTCATTAGTTGGCAAAGATGTACCTCCGTATATCAAAGCAGCAAGAACTCCCCTTTCATATGCAGGTGTCAACTCAGTTGGTTTAAAGAGACGTGGTTTTGGTATTGAAAAGATCAATCACATACTCGATATCTATCGTGTTATATATAACAAAGGATTAAACACAACACAGGCTATAGCCTACCTGGAAGAAGAATTTGATGCAACCGATGAACGGGATGAAATTGTAACATTTATCCGCGAATCCAACCGCGGTGTGATAAAACGCTTCACCAAAAATCATGTGGATGAAGATATCGCTGACTGATGCAGGTAAACGCTTCAACCGCGACTGGATCTTCCGCCATCTTAACTACGAATTTTCAGCAGGACAATCTTATGCGATCATTGGACCGAATGGATCGGGCAAAAGTACATTGTTACAGGTATTAAGTGGAGCAGTACAGGTAAATGAAGGAAATATTCAATATTCAATATTCAATGTTCAATGTTCAACTGAACAAATTTTCAATCACGTTTCCATCTGTGCACCTTATTTAGAGTTAATAGAAGAAATGACCTTGTTGGAGTTTCTGGAATTTCATTCCCAGTTCAAACCATTTATTTCTTCAATAAACATTCAGGAGATCATTAAGATCATTGACCTGGCAGATGCAGTCAATAAACAAATACGAAACTATTCCAGTGGTATGAAACAAAGAGTGAAACTTGCGCAGGCTGTTTTTTCAGATGTGCCATTGGTATTGTTAGATGAACCATGTACCAATTTTGATGAAGCAGGATATGAACTATACAATAATCTGATAAACGATTATTGCCAAAAAAGAATGGTGATCGTCAGTTCCAACGATCACCATGAATATAAATTCTGTAGTAATAAATTAAATATTACCGACTGGAAATAGAACTATTTCTTCACTTCCTTGTTCCTGTAAGTAAATTTTCTCATGACCATTTTTGTAGCTATTCCCTTATCATTCCAGGTAGTGCGGTGAGTCCAGTTGCCCATTTCGTCATGTGCCTCATAGGTATATTTCGTAACAGTAGTTGTCGTACTATCTTTACCCACATTGGTATTTGAGCTTTCAGTTCGTTCTCCCTTATCATTATACATAAAAGAATTTGAGTTCTTAACAACTCCAACACTATCCTTAAAAGTAAAACTCAATTGAACGTGTTTATCATATTTAGCTTCTCCTTCACCTCTAAAAACACTGTCCTTATCAAATTGCTTCCAACCGGTGACCTCGCCAACTTCATTCTGCATGATATTTATGTAATACATACCTCCTTTGCCATTTGAATCAATTTCTCCTGCCCAGCTGATATTTCCATTTTCATCAAGCCGGGTTTCAAACCCACCCGTATTTTTCCCTTTTTCCGTATTGCTGATTGATTTAAATAATCCATTTGGATGCCTTGTCAAAACAGATTCGTTGGTAATTGTTGCTTTACTGTCTTTCGAAACTTGTTTAATACTATTTCCGTTTTCATCATAATCAGTAATCGAAACACAGCAAGAGTCCATATCGCCCATTTTTCCCATACTGTCTACTTTGTATGGAGTCTCTTCTATTGAAGAAACATCGCCTTTGACATTTTCAGATACAAGGTCACTGTATGTAATTTTGTTTTCGGTTTCACTTTTGTTGTTACAGGCAATGACGAATAAGCATGCCATGATGATCAGCATTTTTTTCATGTTGGTTTGTTTTTTAAGATTTTTAAATAAGCAGGGAGGGGAATTAAAATGCTTCAAAGGGATTGAATAGTTTGAAAGATAACTATTCTACTTTCCCGATTCAAATATTTATCAACGTTGACTGGCTATCAGAAGATTAAGGTCAGTATATTTTAAATCAAAACGCTGGCTGAGATAAAAATTAGTAAGAGATCCCTTGAAAAGATAAATGCCTCCGCGAAGATGAATATGATGCCAAACGAGATTATCAAATCCTCCTTCTTCACCTGCTTCAAGCAACAGTGGCATCAATACATTGCTGATAGCCTGAGAAGCTGTTCTTGCAAAACCTGATGGAATATTGGGTACGCAATAATGAATAACACCATATTTTAAAAAAACCGGGTGTTCATGACTGGTTAGTTCAGAAGTTTCAAAACAACCACCCCTGTCAATACTTACATCTATTACCACAGAACCAGGACGCATATTGCTTACCATCTCTTCTGTAACCACCATGGGTGTTCTTCCTGTTTCACTACGCAATGCTCCTACCGCCACTTCACAGGACTTTAATTGTTTGGACAGCATTCTTGGTTCTATCACTGATGTCCATAAACGATGTCCAATATTATTCTGAAGACGTTTTAACCGGTAAACATCATTATCAAAAACTTTTACAGATGCTCCCAATGCAAGGGCAGCTCTGGCTGCATATTCACCAACAATGCCTGCACCAATGATGATCACTTTTGTAGGTGCTATCCCGGAAATACCACCGAGCAATACCCCTTTTCCATGATTGGCCGATCCTAAATATTGTGCAGCAATCAGCAATACTGCGCTTCCGGCAATTTCACTCATGCTATGAACTATAGGATAAGTTCCGCTATCGTCTCTCAGATTTTCAAAGGATATCGCCGTAATTCTTTTGTCCATCATCTTTTGCAGCAAGTCTGCTTTCAACAAAGTAAGATGGATGGGAGAAATAATCACCTGGTTCATCTGAAGCATGGGAAGATCTTCTTCAATAACCGGAGCACTCTTAACCAGGATGGGGGCTTTCAGTACTTCAGCTCGGTCATAAACAATTTTTGCACCGGCTTCAGCGTAATCTTTGTCACGAAAATGTGCCGCTTCTCCTGCATTATGTTCTATCACTACTTCATGTCCGTTACTGATCAGTACACTCACTGCATCTGGCGTGAGGGCAATACGGTTTTCCTGGAATGCAACTTCTTTGGGAATGCCAATATTTAACCTGGAAACCTTGGGTTTCACATCAAGCGTTTCTTCTAATGTCTCGTAACTGAAAGATGTGCTGATTTTTGGTTTTTGCTGACTCATTTGTTGGGTAATGCTTAAAAAATTGCTGGTAATTATGTTACCAGCTATAGTAATTCTTATCGCCGTCTGTTGTGTCACTCACTTGTACACCTGTAACGCTACTCAGCTTTCTGATGCTGATTATTGTTGAATAGAATTGTAACAGTACAAGAGTGCGACGCAACAATAGCCTGATAGTACCACTACTGCCGGGTATCAAAAATAACTATTTATTCTTGTATAGTAAGAAGCCTGGTTTCTGTGTTGATGGCTTCAATTGAAATATGTAAAGTATAGGCAATAATCCGGGAGCTCTATCCGGCCATTCAATCAGACAATAGTGATCACTATATAAACAATCCTCAACACCGGCACGTGAAGCTTCCAGTTCGTCATTCAATCGATAAAGATCAATATGATAAATTTTTTGGGTCTTTCCCTTTTCTTTAAACTGGTATTCATTTATAATGGAAAAAGTAGGGCTGCTCACAACATCTGTCACTCCTTTTATATCACAAATAGCATGAACAAAAGTTGTTTTGCCGGCACCCATCTGGCCATGAATGGCTATAATCATTCTGTCTCCGGAAATAGCCAGAACGTTTTCAGCAGCCTTATTAATATCACTTAATGTAAATTTTAATTTCACGGCGCAAAGATATTGGGTGGAATTGCAACATGGTGTAGAAGATAATTCAAGTCTTAACTGCAAGTAAATCAATTATATTCGTATTTTTGCAACAATATTTGCAACAGCATCTTCAAAACCTCCCGCTATTGGTGGAGGCTTTTGTAGACTCAAAAAAATTGTAAGAAAACTATTCATGGAAAATATACAATGGAAAGTAGAAGGAATGGATTGCAGTAATTGTGCACTGACTATTCATAAGTACCTGGAGAAAAAAGGAAGCAAAAATGTTAAAGTAAATTTTGCCAGCGGAGATGTAAGTTTTCAATTAAATGCCGATAGAAACAGGGAAGAGCTGGAATTAGGGATAAAAGATTTAGGATACAGGGTCAGTAATTCTCAATTACAAATTGCAAGTGCCACTCCGTTTCTTTCCACGCATTTACAACGATTTCTTTTTTGCCTGCCTTTTACTCTTGTTTTGATGTTGCATATGATTCCCGGTATTCATCTGCACTGGTTGATGAATCCATGGTTGCAATTGGGATTAACCATCCCGGTCTATTTAGTGGGTATGAATTTTTTTGGAAAAAGTGCCTGGAAGAGTTTACGAAATGGCTTGCCGAATATGAATGTACTTATCGCTATGGGTGCAACGGCTGCATTTATTTATAGTTTATATGGTACTCTTACGGGCCAGGCTGAAGATTATTTATTTTATGAAACTGCCGCAGCCATTTTTACTTTAGTGTTTTTGGGAAACTACATGGAAGATGCTTCTATCCGGTCTACACAAAAAGAATTGAACAAACTGGTTAAGTCTCAGAAACAAATGGCCAATATGATTGCTTTTGATGATGAGCACAAAGAACAAATTTTCCAGGTTGAAAATACGGCATTAAGAGTCGGTGATCTGATACTGATTAAAAGCGGAGAGGAGGTTCCTATAGATTGTAAAATTCTTTGGGGAGATGCACAGGTGAATGAGGCTATAGTAACCGGAGAAAGTAGTCCCGTTCATAAATATGCAAAAGACAAATTAATTGGAGGAAGCCTGGTTGCTGACGGAACAGTAAAGGCCCAGGTAACTGCTGTTGGCGATGACACCATATTATCAGGAATTTTAAAAATGGTGAAAGAAGCACAGGGCGAAAAACCACCGGTACAGCAATTGGCAGATAAGATCAGCGCCATTTTTGTGCCTGTTGTAATTGGTATAGCAATTATCGCTTTTATTGGAAATTGGCTTTACCTGGAAGATCTTACAAAAGCTCTGATGCGCAGTATTGCCATACTTGTTATTGCTTGTCCCTGTGCCATGGGACTGGCAACTCCCGCTGCCATTGCGGTGGGGTTGGGCCGTGCTGCAAAAAATGGAATTCTTTTTCGGAATGCAACCAGCCTGGAAATGTTTAAGAATATTAAACAGGTAGTATTTGATAAAACGGGGACCCTCACAACAGGAAAGTTTGCAATTGCAAATTGGCAATTGACAATTGGAAATATACAGGAAGAAGAATTTAAAAAAATTGTATTCTCACTGGAAAAATACTCCAATCACCCAATCGCAAAATGTATTACTGATGAATGGCGTTCAAATGAAGATATCCATTGGAGTAAAATTGAAGAGATAAAAGGACTGGGTATGAAAGCAGAAGATAAAGATGGTAATCATTATTTAGCAGGATCTTACAGAGCAGCTGAAAAACTTACTCAGGACGATACACATAATGTCTATATTTTAAAAAACAATGAACTGATCGGTTGGATTGATGTAAAAGATGAAGTAAGACCGGAAGCAAAAGCTGTCATTGCCTATCTGCATAGTAAAAATATTAATACGATCTTATTAAGCGGTGATCGTTTGGCTAAATGCCAGTTATTGGCAAACCAACTAGGTATTGATGAAGTGATCGCAGAGCAAACTCCGGAACAAAAACTAAAAAAGATCACTGAACTAAATGCGATTATTCCTACAGCTATGGTTGGTGATGGCATCAATGATGCTCCGGCATTGGCAAAAGCAACGGTTGGCATTTCCATGAGTGATGCTTCCCAGATTGCGATGCAAAGTGCACAAGTGGTATTGATGAATCATGGTTTGAAGAAAATGCCGATGGCTCTGGGATTGGGAAAACATACCTATATCACCATCAAAGAAAATCTTTTCTGGGCCTTTGCCTATAATATAGTTGCCATTCCTGTAGCGGCATTTGGATTTCTTACTCCTACATTCGGTGCATTGGTAATGGGATTGAGTGATGTGGTGCTGGCCATTAACTCTGGCAGATTGTTTGTGAAAAAGGTGGTTTGATTATTCTGCCACGGAAACACGTAAATATTATAAAGTTCTAAAGAACGATTCCGTGACCCCGTGGCAAACTTACTTTTATTAACTTCATCCTCCCACAAGATTTTTTTTGACACCCATACATAATATATTAAAGCAATATTGGGGTTTCGACTCCTTTCGTCCTCTTCAGCTGGAAGTAATTGAATCGGTACTTGCAAAAAAAGACAGCCTTGCTTTAATGCCGACCGGCGGCGGTAAATCACTCTGCTACCAGGTTCCGGCATTAGCAACAGATGGTTTGTGCCTCGTTATTTCACCCTTGATCGCTTTGATGAAAGACCAGGTTCAGAATCTGAGAAAAAAAAACATTACTGCTTTTGCTATTTATTCCGGCATGACCAGGAAAGAAGTGGTCAACACTTTGCAGGTAGTTGCAGACAGCAATTGTAAATTTCTTTATGTTTCTCCGGAAAGATTAGAAACTTCCTTATTCAAAGAGTATTTGCCGGGGATGAATGTAACGTTGATCGCTGTTGATGAAGCGCATTGTATATCTCAATGGGGCTACGATTTTCGACCCCCCTATTTACGCATTGCATTATTGAGGGATGAACTTCCGGGAGTTCCTGTTTTAGCGTTAACTGCCAGCGCAACTGCAGAAGTTCAAAATGATATTTGTGATAAACTAAAATTCACTGATAAAAATATTTTCCGGCAATCTTTTGAAAGAGCCAATCTTTCCTACAGTGTTTTTAAAGTGGATTCCCGGATCAATAAAGTGATTGAAATATTGAAAAAAGTACCGGGGAGTTCAATCGTTTATTGTAAAAGCCGGAAAAGAACAAAAGAGATTTCTGAACTTTTACAGTTGCAGAATATTTCAGCAGATTATTATCATGCCGGATTATCGCAGGAGGACAGGAACAGGAAACAGGAAGAATGGATACAGAATAAGACCCGGGTGATTGTTTGCACTAATGCTTTTGGAATGGGCATTGATAAACCAGATGTAAGAGTAGTGGTACATGCAGATATACCTGATTGCCTGGAAAATTATTACCAGGAAGCGGGCCGTGCCGGCAGGGATGGAAAGACATCCTATGCTGTTTTGCTATATGACGATGAAGACATTTCAGAATTGGAAAGAATGGCCGATACCAGGTATCCTTCATTAAATGATATCAGAAGCGTATATCAATCCATGGCCAATTATTTACAGATACCTGCCACCAGCGGGGCCGGCGAATTTTATGACTTCGACCTGAATGATTTTATTAAAAAATTCAAACTGAATATCCATACTGCTGTTTACGGGCTGAAAGCTTTGGCACAGGATGGTTGGCTTTCTTTTAATGAACAGGTTTTTATTCCTGCACAGGTACGATTTACAACCAACAGAAGAGATTTGGAAGATTTTGAAAAAAAACATCCGCACCTGGATTATACAATCAAAGCATTACTCCGTGCTTATGAAGGCATTTTTGACTTTCCCTGTTCTATTTCAGAATTACTTCTGGTAAAGCTGATGAAGAAAGGGGTAGATGAAGTAAAAAATGATTTGAAACAGTTGCAACAATTTGGCATCATTGAATACCGTCCTCAAAAAGATACACCACAAATCCTACTACTTCAAAACAGGATAGAAGCAAATGATCTTAGAATAGACATGAGTTCTTTTTTAAAAAGAAAAGAGAATTTTAAGAAACGGGTAGCAGAGATCATTCATTATGTGCATGAAACTGTTCACTGCCGTAGCCGGTTTATTGGTCATTATTTTGGGGATGTGGAATTGAAAAAATGCGACATTTGTGATAATTGCCTGCATCAAAAAAAACTTGTACTCAGCAAAGAAGAATTCAGCTCTATATCCACGTTGATAAAATCTATTCTGGAACCCCAACCATTGCCTTCAAAAGAACTCATACATACGCTTGGAAATATTAAAAAGGAAAAAGCCTGGAAAGTGATTGAGTTTCTGCAGGCAGAAAATGAAATTGAAATGGATAAAGCAGGTTGGGTAAGGTTAAAATAAAAAACTTTTACACCATTGAAAATTGAATAAATGCACACAATCAACTTTAGTTGTAGTTATTTTTCTATCTTTATACCAACCCGTTTTAATCCCCACTTTATAAAATACCAGGTTTAAGCATTTGCTCTGATTAATTTAATTGAACATTTAAATTAGTTATTTATGCCTACTAATCAACAAAGCGGTTTCCAGGTTAACGGAAAAAACAACAACGCCTTATTTACATTGAAAATACATCGTGGTGATGGCATGTGCCTGCTTGCCATGAATTGGAAAAAAGGCCAGCCCCCTGCAGATTTTGTTGGTTTTGCAATTGAATATAAAGAACCGGGCGGCCAAAAATTTTATGTCCTAAAAAATCGATTGACTTTTGCCGGTGTCGACAAGAATGACCCAAACCGTTTCTCAACGCTTCGGTCTCCTATACAGAAATTCCGTTGGGTTCATTTTCCCCGAAATGCAAATATGGATGGCAAGTTTATTTATCGTGTTACTCCTGTCTTTATGAATATCCTTGATGAATTAAGTCATGGCGAATCACAGGAAGCAGCTATAGAATTAAGGCGTGATACTTATCCAGGAAAAGTGAATGTTGCTTTCACAAGAGGATATGTCTCCTCTCAGGCCTTTGTAGATTATTATCAGAAAGACGGAGAAGATATTTCCATGCTGATCCCGTCTTCCGCAGACCAGGGATTAACTTTTCAACCCACCCATTCAAAAAAAGAAATGGCTTATCAATGGATGGGGTTCGAAGGCCGGGAGATAATTCTGGATTTACTGGACAGTGCGATAAAAGATAAAAAAGCCAAAGTAAGTGTGATCGCTTATGATCTCAATGAGCCGGAAATTGTATCAAGGCTGGAACAACTTGGTGACCGATTAAGAATTATTATTGATAATGAAGGTCCGCACGGAAAAAAAGGGAGCGGGGAAAACCAGGCTGCAACCCGATTGAGAAAAACTGCCGGCAATAGCCATGTAAAACGTCAGCACATGGGAAAATTACAGCACAATAAAATAATCATAGTTGAAGGCCCTAAAGTAAATGAAGTGATTTGCGGTTCTACCAATTTCAGCTGGAGGGGAATATATGTTCAGGCCAACAATGCACTGGAAATAAAAGGAAGTAAAGCCGTAAAAGTTTTTTCTGAAGCATTTGAAAATTTCTGGAAAAATAAAGATGTAGTAAAAGATTTTGGTCAGACAAATTCTGCTTTATGGAATGATCTTACTTTTTATGGCATCAACATGAAAGTTAGTTTTTCACCACACATAAAATCCAATGCAGTATTAGCTTCTATTGCAGAAGATATTGACAAGCAAACAAAGTCATCGCTTTTCTATTCATTGGCTTTTCTGCACCAAACATCCGGTGTCATCAATGATGCCATTAACAATAAAACAAATTCGGAAGAGATCTTTGTGTATGGAATTTCTGATAAAAAAAACGGTGGAATCATTATTCAAAAACCCGATGGGAACCTGGCCCCGGTTTTTCCAAAAGAGCTAACGAACAAGAATACGCCTGAGCCATTTAAATCAGAGCCGGTTGGCGGAAGCGGCAACCGGATGCATCATAAGTTTATTGTGATTGATTTTGACAAACCCACAGCAAGAGTGTATACGGGTTCCTATAATTTCTCAAAAGCAGCAGATACAAGTAACGGAGAAAATCTGTTACTGATAAAAGACCGGAGAATTGCAGTTTCTTATATGATTGAGGCGCTGCGCATTTTCGATCATTATCATTTCAGAACAAAACAAAATGATGCTGAAAATGGAATTGATAAACTGGAATTAAAAAACCCACCAAAGAATGCAAACGAAACAGCCTGGTGGAGTCAATACTATTCAGTAAAAAAAAGGATCAGGGACAGGGAACTTTTTGCCTGATATTAATTGGCTTTCCAATAATCAGGCTATGATAAATTTCAGCGGAAATTAATCAGATCAAAATAAACTTCTTCTTCTGCGCCTTGTACTGCCTCCAAGGCCCAGTACACCCAATAATGACCGGGTGATGATGCTGGCAGCCGTTCTGCCTACCTGTTTTACGGTTGGATTATCAAAAACACTTTTTTCCTTTGCGGTAGTTCGCCTTTCAGTTTTTTCTTCCTTCACATCCTCTTTTTTCTCTGCTGCTATTTTCAGCTTCTCATTTAATAATTCATAAGCACTTTCGCTATCTACCACTTTATTATATTTCGCTGCAATTTTTGATTGACTAACCAAATTGTCCATTTCTGCATCAGTTAAAATATCCATCCGGCTATTTGGTGCCCTCAGCATACAATGCACCAGTGGAGTGGGAATTCCTTTTTCATTCAGCATGGTGATTAATGCTTCGCCGATTCCCAATTCTGTGATCAGGTCTTCGGTTTTATAAAAATCAGTTTCCGGATAATTCTCCGCAGTTTGTTTGATTACTTTTCTGTCAGCTGCAGTAAATGCTCTTAATGCATGTTGCACTTTTAATCCTAATTGTGAAAGCACACTTGCCGGAACATCCATTGGGTTTTGTGTACAAAAGAAAATACCAATTCCTTTGGAACGGATAAGTTTTATGATCGTTTCAATTTGCTGTAATAAAGCATCACTGGCTTCCTGGAAGATCAGGTGAGCTTCATCAATAAAAATAACAAGCTTGGGTTTATCCAGGTCACCTTCTTCCGGACAGGTGGCATAAAGTTCTGCCAGTAATTGCAGCATGAATGTTGAAAACAATTTTGGCCTGTCCTGTAAATCAGTAACCCGAACAACGGAGATCATACCCCGGCCATCATCACTGATGCGCATCAGGTCCTCCACATCAAAACTTGTTTCACCAAAAAACAGATCAGCACCCTGTTGTTGAAGCTCAATTACTTTTCTTAAAATAGTTCCGGTAGAAGTGGTGGAAATTTTTCCATAGATTTTTTCGAGTTCTGTTTTTCCTTCATCACTTACAAATTGCAATACTTTGATAAAGTCTTTCAGATCGAGTAAAGGGAGTTTCTCATCGTCACAATACTTAAAGATCATGGAAACAAATCCACCTTGCGTATCATTCAGCCCTAAAATTTTTGAAAGCAATACAGGTCCAAACTCACTTACGGTGGCTCTGAGTCTTGCACCTTTTTCATTACTTAAGGTTAATAATTCGGCAGGATATCCTGCTGGTTTGAATTCAATTTCAAGTTTTGCAGAACGGTCCGCAATTTTTTCATTGCTGGTTCCTGCTGCAGCAATACCGCTCAGGTCTCCTTTGATATCCATCATCAGCACCGGCACACTGGCATCGCTTAAAACTTCACTGAGTATTTGTAAAGTTTTTGTTTTTCCTGTTCCGGTTGCACCAGCAATCAATCCATGTCGGTTCATTGTTTTCAGCGGAAGAAGAATATCTGCTCCGCTAACCACTGCACCATCTAATACTGCATTACCAATTTTAAATGCTTCGCCTTTGAAAGTATAACCTGTTTTTACTGTTGCAATAAATTTCGTAGTGTCTGCCATATCTAAAATTGAGGAATTAATATACTTAAGTTAAGCATATAATCCATATGCGTTAATAAAGTAGCACTTCTACAGCTATTTTCCATCACGCTTTTTCTTTTCTCCAGATGCGGAGGTAGTTATCTGTTTTTCCATTTATTACAGTAGTACCATAAGCATAGCCCATATCCTGGCTGGCTGCCATTCCCCAGCCATCCATTTTGTATTGTACAGATGATGAAGTGGAATCAATCAATTTTTTTTGATCAATCCCGGAAATAGCCGGTGCATGTCCATTGCGGTTCAATATACTTTTTGATGATAAATATTTATCATACCCTTTTGACTTATCACTTTTCAATGATTCTATAAACCCGTTCTCAGCCATAACAATTGGTGAGACGTGAGGAATAACTGAAGCATCTGCCTGTTGAAGCGTTAGATTAATCTTATTTACTTCCTTAACTACAGCTGCCGGAGTATTACTTATGCCGAGATCAATTAAAAACTTCCACTCTCCTTTATTATTTTTTTGCCATACAGTAATATAATAACCTCTTGCTAACACGGAATCCTGAATACTGCCGGGTTGAAAAGTCCAGGGACCGGTGGTATAACCAAAATCTTCTGATGAGGCGATCTCAGCATGCAAAGGATACCAATTTAATATTCCGGGTCTTTTTTCTCTTTTTGTCCAGACTTCAATTCCATTTACAGGTTTGCCATTATCAAATACAATTCCGTTGCTGTCAAGAAACTTCAGAAATGCTTCTTTGGTATTATTTGCAACTGAATAGGCGGCAAAATTTTTTTCAGCCTGAATCAGCTCATCTATTAAGGACTGGCCAAACCCGGTGCAACTAAAAAGCAAAAAAAGTATCAGTAAAATTTTTGGTTTCATAATAGTGTATCATGATGAATCATAATTCTTCTCTTTCCAGCAACAATATTGCACTTTGAGGTACGATATAATATTTTTCATTCTCATAGATCACTTCTGTTGCACCACTTAACAGAAATATAGCCAGGTCACCTTCCTTAGTCTGTAATGGAATATATTTTGCCTGTTCCTCTTCACCTTTCCAGCTTTCATCTTCTATTGGCATGGGTATTACATAGCCGGGTCCGGTTTTGATCACATAACCCTGTTGTACTTTTTCTTTTTCCTGGACACCTGGTGGCAAATAGAGTCCGCTGGCAGTTCTTTCGTCTGGTTTTGAAAGTTTGATCAATACCCTGTCGCCAATAACGATTAGTTTCTTGAGCCGGTTGTCCGGTGTTAAATGCATTGCCATAAAAAAGAGATTTGTCGGCAAATTTACACTCCTGCCGGCTTCCGGCAGTTCTTAACAAAAAATTATCCGCATATGGTATGATGGGTCAAATGATTTAACTTTATTCGCACCTCAATATCTTTCCCATTTTTGGAGAAGGGTGTTGAGATAGACAGATTAACAAAAATTAAAAAATCATGGAAGGAAAAAAACCTAAAATTTTATTGTGTGAAGATGATACGAACCTGGGATCAGTTTTAAAAAATTATCTTGAGCTGAACGATTATGATGTGACTTTGGAAAGAGACGGAAGACTTGGCCTGGCAGCCTTTCAACGGGAAAAATTTGAGATCTGCCTCCTGGATGTAATGATGCCCAATATGGATGGTTTTACGCTTGCAGAAGAAATAAGAGATGTAGACCCGGATATGCCACTTTTCTTTTTAAGTGCCAAAACGATGAAGGAAGATGTGATCCAGGGATATAAACTGGGTGCAGATGATTATATCACTAAGCCTTTTGACAGCGAAGTCCTGCTTTTAAAGATCAAGGCCATCCTCAAACGTAACGAAGAGTTAAATAAAGAAAGTGAAAACAAGGAATTCGATTTGTCCAGTTATCATTTCAATCCCAAGCTACGCCAACTTTCACATGGTGGTATCACACAAACTTTATCTCCGAAAGAGAATGAGCTTTTGAAAATGCTGGCCGAGCATTTAAATGATCTTTTACCAAGAGAAAATGCGTTGAAAAAAATATGGGGCAGCGATACTTATTTTAATGGCCGCAGTATGGATGTATACATTGCCAAACTCCGTAAATATTTAAAAGATGATGAGAAGATCGAGATCGTGAATATTCATGGAAACGGATTCAGGCTGGTAGTGCAGGAATAAATTGAACTCTTTGAAAAAACAAAAAATACAAGCTGCCCAACGGGCAGCTTTTTTTTATGAGAAAAGGGTATTATCAGCAGCCGGGTTAGACCGGAACTTTCCCAAATGCTCATAAGCTTTAGCAGTTACTTCTCTTCCTCTAGGGGTACGTTGTATAAATCCTTCCTGTATCAGAAAAGGTTCATATACTTCTTCCAGTGTTCCAGCTTCTTCACCAACTGCTGTGGCAATTGTAGTAATTCCTACCGGCCCTCCTTTAAATTTATCAATAATAGTAGAAAGTATCCTGTTATCCATATCGTCCAGACCAAGCTCATCTACGTTCAATGCTTTTAATGCATGTTGGGTAATACCAAAATCAATATCCCCGTCATTAAGCACCTGGGCAAAATCTCTCACTCTTCGCAACAAACCATTTGCAATTCTTGGAGTACAGCGGCTCCTTCTGCCAATTTCATGTATTGCTTCTTTTGAAATTTTTGTATTCAGAATTTTTGAAGACCGGTCGATGATCTTATTGATAACATCAGAGGAATAATATTCCAGTCTTGATTTAATGGCAAACCTGGATAACAATGGGGCAGTAAGTAAGCCACTCCTTGTAGTAGCACCAATCAAAGTAAATGGATTCAGGTTGATCTGTACACTTCTTGCATTGGGGCCGCTGTCAATCATAATATCGATCCGATAATCTTCCATGGCTGCATACAGGTATTCTTCTACCACTGTACTCAAGCGGTGAATTTCATCTATAAACAAAACATCATTGGCTTCAAGATTTGTTAATAAACCGGCAAGATCTCCCGGTTTTTCTATTACCGGACCAGAAGTTTCCTTGATGTTTACATTCATTTCATTGGCTACTATCCGGCTCAATGTAGTTTTTCCCAAACCGGGCGGGCCATGAAATAAAATATGATCCAGGGCCTCACCTCTCATTTTTGCCGCTTTGATAAATATTTTCAGGTTTTCGATGATCTGCTCCTGTCCTGCAAATTCGGCAATAATTGCAGGACGGATATTATTCTCAAACTCCTTATCAACGGCTGTTAACTGATCTTTTTCGCTATTTAAGTTTGGATTAGACATGAAATTTTGAATTCCGGATTTTGAACAGTAAAACTAATCATTAATACTCAAAATGGCTTTTGTGAAAGTTTGAAACTAGCCGTTTATTCCTGTGTTTTCATGAAATATCTTAATCCGGAAAGCGTTAAATCATATTACAATTTCCTGTATGAGGTTTACAAAGCATAAAACAATTTGTTTTTGGGGATTACTGTTTTTTCTGTTGTTAAATACAGAAAGGTCAACTGCACAAATGATCACTGGTGTCTGGAAAGGACAAATCAATAAGAAAAAGGTTGAGCTGAGGATCATTCAAAAAGGAGATAGTCTTTTTGGCACTTCTTATTATTATGAATCGGCAAATACCTACAGGCGATATTCTATTAAAGGATATTTCGATGGCAGAACGAATGAGGCTATATGGTGGGATGATCAATTGATTGAAGAGAAAAAGGGTAAACTGGCTATTGGTTCACCAGGCAAAACAGCTTATTTATCTTCTGCTGATTTTAATTGCCCCGGTAGTGGTAAAATGTTTTTAGAGGGCAAAGCTTCTTTACCTGATGACAGGGATAATGTTAAGGGAGTTGTTGATCTTGTAAAAACCGGAACTGGCATTTTTAATGATGAGTGGGATTTTATTATTGATAACTATACAGCAGGAGCAAATGATCCATATATAATTGACAGTGTTGCATTGATTACCATGACACCGGCTCCATTACTGGCTCCTGTAACAGAAATTATTATAACAAACCCGGCAGAAATAAAGAAAAAAAGAGACCCCGTCTTTGGTTTAAGAAAAAGCGAACCCATGCCTACGGAAACCATCAATCCTATTTCCACAGTTTATAATGACTTAAAGCAAGACCCAGTTGTAACCATTGAAGAAAAATTTGTAAAACGAGAAAAGATCTTTGCAGTTGAAATTCCCTTAACCGGCGACTCCATTGAATTAAGATTTTATGACAATGCAGAAATTGATGGCGATTCGATATCCCTTTTCCTGAATAACAAAATGATCTTTCAGCATATCTTTCTTAAAGCAACTCCTTTTATAGTAAAAATTCCGGTGACCGAACTTCAGGAAATCAATGAACTGGTTATGGTTGCAGAAAACCTTGGATCCATTCCTCCCAATACTTCTTATATGCTGGCTATTGTAAATAACGTTCGTTATGAAGCCATGCTTAAAAGCACAGAAGAAACCAGTGCCGTCATCCGGTTGGTTAAGAAGTAGATTAGATGTGTATAAAATTATTGGTCAGTTATCATTGAATATATAATTTCATATAACCATTAATTTACTTACTAATCATTTTATGTCAATCAACCCATCAAAAAGCATCAATTACGATGTAGTTTCCAATCACCAGTTTGCAGAAATAAGAAAAGATCATTCAACAGGACAGCAAACGTTGTTTGCATTAAAGCAATTTAAAAAAGATGAACTGATCAGCCCGTTGGGAGCTGCATTTGTAACTGACAAGCCTTCTTATTTAACGGTACAAACCGGAAACAAAACACATATTGCCTTGCACCCGTATTTTCTTCAATATATCAATCACGGTTGCGATCCGAATTGTTTTTTTGATACAAAAAATATGAAAGTAATTGCCCTGAGAGATATTGAAGCCGGTGAAGAATTCACTTTCTTTTATCCATCTACAGAGTGGGAAATGGCCAGTCCTTTCCAATGTTATTGCAATCAACCCGGTTGTCTGGGGCTGATCAGTGGCGCTGCTCATATTCCAAAAGAAGTGCTGAGCCGTTACCAACTCAGCGACTTCATAAAAAGAAAAGCAAAATACCAGCAACGCAAACTGAAAATTGCCTGATCCTATTTCAATTGTTTTAAAATTTCATCAATGGCTCTGTCCAATTGAGGATCCTTTCCACTTAACTTATCTTCAAAACTATTGATCACAAGAATATCCGGTTGTACCCCGCTCATCTCAAGGTCTTTTCCATCCAATGAATAACAACCCCAGGCCGGCATCCGTACAGAAGAACCATCAACAAGGCCAATACCACTGGTAAATATGATCCAGCGGTAAGTTTCATTGCCAATTATTTTTCCAAGTTTTAATGCTTTGAAACCTTGTGCAGTCATTTCTGCATCGCTTAATGATTGTTCATTGATCAGTAAAACAATGGGCTTGTCGCTGGGTGAGAAATTGGATTGCGGGGTTAATTGCCCCTCCCTGTATTTCCAGTTTAAATAAGTTTTATTGGAAAGAAATTTCAACACTTCATCGTGAACATTTCCGCCGGTATTATAACGAAGATCAAAGATGAGTGCCTGCTTGCTATTTAATTCCTTTGTCATATCGATAATAAAATTCTCCAACTCTCCCGTTCCCATATTCTTCATATACCCGTATGCAATCTTTCCTTTTCCCTTCTCATCTACCCGCTTCTGGTTATTATCAACCCATTCATCATATAAATTATTCTGCAAACTGCTCTGGGGATGGATCTTTACTTCAATCATCTTACCATTCCTGATGAATGTTAGTCTTAATTCATTGTCCAGAGAGGGTCTTGTGAAATAATAATTGCGATCCATATTCGGATCAACTGACTCGTCATTTACTTTTACAAGTCTGTCACCCGGCATTATATCCATATTTTTTCTGTCTGCGGCCGAACGTCTTACAACATACTTCACTTTCAAAGGATCAGTATTCTCAAAAAGAATCCCGGTTTCCATGGTCCGGTTTTGTAAGGCAATGGTTTCATCTGCACCAAAGGAATTAAATCCCTGGTGAGAAGAATTGAGTTCACCCAGCATATCGTTCAGCATCGTTCTCATATCAGCACGATTATTCAAATGAGGCAAAAACTGTTTGTAGTAGTCCCTTGTTTTTACCCAGTTCAATCCATGAAATTTTTCATCATAATAATTCTCTTCCATCTGTGCCCAAGCTTCAAAAAACATCTGGTCAAATTCTTCCGATAGGTTTCTCCGGAAAGTATAGCTGGTGTTGATGGCTTCTACTTTGTTTCCTTCCAGGTTAAGTTTATTGATGGTTCCATTCAACAATATGTAGTGCTTATCGTTTACTTCTGCATTTGTAAAACCGGAGCTATTATCCGTGCCGGCAATTTTTTCAGTTTTGTTTTGCTCAAAAGGTTCAATCACGGTTTTCCAGACAGCCGTTTTTCCTTCTCCATGATTACTGCCAAACAAAACATTTGTCTTTTCGCCTTTCTGAAAAACATTCAGGAGGAACTGCCTGCCTAATGAAGGACTGATCTGTTCCAGCCGCTCCATGATCAGGTCCGTGTCTACAACTATCGATTTCAAAGAATCCGTTTTTGATTCTTTCTTTGTGGTATCTTTTTTTTCTTCTTTAAATAAATCATTGTATTTGTCCATCCGGTAAGGTTCGTCCAGCTTTTCCAATGCCAGGCGGTATATTTTTGCATCGGACATTCCAAAAGGGTAAGAAGGACGGAGCCGTTGGGAAGTAAAGAAAATATATTTCCCGTCTGGCGACCAAACCGGATCCACTTCAGAGATTCCGGTATTTGTCAGGTTCATTGTTTTATTGTCTTTGATATGATGAATGAAAACATCTCTTTCAAAATTCCGGTAAGCTGTAAAGATCACATACTCATCATTGGGTGAAAAACCCGGATCGCTGTTTTGAAATCCCCAGATCTCATCCCTGACAAGGGTTTTGCTTTGCATTGTTTTCAGATCTAACAACCTGACTTCATCTCGGCCACTCAGGTATACGGCTTGAGTTCTTTTTTTGGTTAAAACAATACTGCGGTTATTTTTTTTATCAGATGTAAGTCTTTTTGCTGTGCTGCTGCTGTCTGCTCTTATTGAATACAAATTGGTATATCCATCCAGGGTCTGGGTAAAAATTAAGGACTTGTTATCACTCATCCATTTTACTTCTTTTACACGTTCAGAAGAACCCCGGTTTATTTCTTTAATAAACTTTCCCTCTATATCACTTACAAATAATTCACCCCTGGAAACAAAGGCCAGTTTTTTTCCGTCAGGTGATACATCAAATGCAGAAATATTCCCTTTTACCTCATAATCTTTTTCTTTGGGTAAAATATTATTCCGAATGATAGAAACGGGCAATTTGCTTTCTTTCCTTGCATTCACATCATAAACCCAGAGCTGGTAGTCTTTTTCAAAAACCACCTTGCCTCCATTGGCATTTACTATTGGTGATTTTATAGATGAACTGAATTTTGTCAGTGCTGTTTTCTTTCCGTTATTGAAAGTATACAGGTTGTATTCGCCATTGGCCTCGTCAGAAATAAAATAAATATTTCCCTGCTTATCTATGGTTGCAAAAAAATCCTTTCCCTCCCAATCAGTATATTTTTTATGCTGCTTTGTCTTCGGGTTATAGGATTGTATATCGGGATTAAACGGCCCTTTGTATCTTTTGCGCTGAGCCTGGCTACTGCTCTCCCATGTATCGTTAAAAAATATTTCTCCGGAACCTGGATGCTCCACGAGATTATGATCATACTGAAAATAATTATCACCAAATACCCGTACAGGAGTTCCACCATTTATCGAAACCTTAAAACCGCTGGAACGGCTATATCTTGAACTGGTAAAATATATAGACTTACTGTCCCAACTCCAGCTGTCTACATCATCATTTGTACTGTGGTAAGTGATCTGTTTAACTTCACCACCGTTTATTGGAATAATAAAAACATCTGCATTACCATATTGCCTACCGGTAAAAGCAATCCATTTCCCGTCAGGTGAAACACGGGGAGAAGTTTCATATCCCTGCATGGCGGTAAGCCTGCTTGCCTGGCCATCATTGATATTGGCTTTCCACAAATCACCTTCAAAACTAAAGACGACCGTTTGCCCGTCTGGTGTAAGACTGGGATTGGAAAGAAAATAAGCAGATTGACTTTGTGCGTTAAATGCTATTGAAAAACAAATAACAATAGCAGCGATTAATTTTTTCATGCAAATAGATTTTTGGTGGTCAATATACACCCAAAATATCTTTAAGAAGAAGCCGTTTGTAAAATTTAAACAACTACGTTGATCATCTTATTTTTAACATAAATGATCTTCTTCGGAGATTTTCCTTCCAGCCATTTTTTTACTATTTCGTTATTCAAAACGATTGTTTCAACCTCAGCTTGAGTAATCTCCAATGAAAGCGTAAGCTCTGTTCTTGTTTTTCCATTGATGGCAACGGGGTAAGCTTTGGAAGTTTCTTTTAAATATTTATTATCCCATTTTGGAAAATCTGCATCCAGAATGGTTCCTGTATTTCCTAATTCCTGCCAAAGCTCTTCGCTGATATGCGGTGCATAAGGAGTAAGCAGAATTAGCAATTGTTCCAAAATTTCTTTTTTATGGCATTTCAGATCTGTGAGTTCATTGGTAGCAATCATAAAAGTGCTGACAGCAGTATTGAAGCTAAAACGTTCTGTATCCTCCTCTATCTTCTTGATTGTTTTATGCAGCACTTTCCATTCGGCATCATTAGCTTTTTCTTCATTCCAGACTTTTCCTTTAAGCTCATCAAAGAATAATCTCCAGAATTTTCTTAAGAAACGATGCACCCCTTCAATTCCCTTTGTATCCCAGGGTTTACTCATTTCCACCGGACCCAGGAACATTTCATACATACGGAATGTATCGGCACCGTATTTTGCTACCAGGTCATCCGGATTTACAGTGTTGAATTTTGATTTGGACATTTTTTCAATTTCCACTCCGCAGATGTATTTGCCATCTTCCAGAATAAATTCTGCATCTGCATATTCACCATTTCTCCATTTCCTAAATTCATCGATATCTAATTCAAGTCCATCAACAATATTTACATCAACATGAAGTTTAGCTATACCGAATGCATTTATTGATTCTTTTTTCAAGTTTTTATTCCCAATAATATCACAAACTATACTCTTTATTGAGTCTGTATCTTCATTATCAATATTCATTAATGTTTCAAATGTTTTATTTGAAACTAATATTGCTTTTTTAGTAAACGCATTTGTGGTTGCTTCAATACCTCCTTTAAAAAATATAGAATCAATTCTATACACAAACCTGCTGCTCCCCTGTATCATTCCCTGGTTCACCAGTTTTTTATACGGCTCATCATGGCCGATCAGTCCAAAATCAAAAAGACATTTGGTCCACATGCGGCTGTATAATAAATGACCCACTGCATGCTCCGTTCCTCCGATATAAATATCTACCTGTCCCCAGTAATCAGATGCTTTGCGGCTGCAGAATTCTTTTTCATTTTCAGGATCCATATAACGGAGAAAATACCAGCTGCTGCCTGCATAACCGGGCATGGTATTCACTTCTCTTTTTCCATTGGTTAAAACCAATGGCAAGTCATTTGCATTGGTTCCTGACTTGCCATCGGCTTTAGCAGATGGCACATAATTCACCCAATCAGGCAAATTTGCCAATGGTCCTTCTCCATCCGGCCCAGGTTTCAGGTCATCTAATTTTGGTAATTCCACCGGTAATTCTGATTCATCCAATGGATATGCCACAGCATCTCTCCAGATAATTGGAAATGGTTCACCCCAATAGCGTTGACGACTGAAAGCCGCATCCCGCATTTTATAATTTACTTTCCTTTCGCCGATGCCCATCTCCTCCATTTTATTGATCACAACATCAATTGCATCTTTCATCAGCATACCATTAATGAATCCGGAATTTTCAAGTATGGCATCTTTGGTTGCATTCGCTTCTTCGCCATTATAATGACTGCCGATAATATTGGTAATGGGAATATTGAAATGTTTGGCAAAAGCAAAATCTCTTTGATCGCCACATGGCACAGCCATGATAGCGCCGGTTCCATAACCTGCCAGTACATATTCTGAGATCCAGATTGGGATTTCTCTTCCGTCAAAAGGATTTATTGCATAAGCTCCGGTAAAAACTCCGGTTATTTTTTTCTCCGCCATCCTTTCCCTGTCGCTCCTGCTTTTTACATAAGCCAGGTAATCATCTACTGCTTTTGTTTGTTCCGGAGATTTTATTTCATTAACCAGGTCCAGTTCAGGAGCAATAACCATAAAGTCAACTCCAAAAATTGTATCAGGCCTTGTAGTGAACACTTCCAGTTGGGATTTGGAATTTGCTATTTGAAATTTAATATTAGCGCCAAAGGATTTCCCGATCCAGTTACTTTGCATTTCCTTCATACTTTCACTAAAGTCAACCGTCTCCAACCCTTCCAATAACCGATCTGCATATTCAGTAATCCGTAAATACCACTGGCGCAGTTTCTTTTTTTCTACCGGGTGGCCGCCACGTTCACTTACACCATTCACCACTTCATCATTGGCCAGTACAGTTCCCAATGCTTCGCACCAGTTCACTTCGCCATAACCACAATAGGCAAGGCGGTGATCCATCAGCACATTCATTTTTTGTTTTTCGTCCAAGGATTTCCAATCTTCAGAAGAAAAACTGAATGCAGAAGGCTTAACGCCTAATGCTGAAGATCCATATTTTTCAAACAGCTTTTCTAAATTTGATATGCTTTCGGCTTTTTGTGTTGATCGATTAAACCAACTATTGAACAACTGCAGAAATATCCACTGTGTCCACTTATAATATTTCGGATCGCAGGTTTTTACTTCCCTGCTCCAGTCATAGCAAAAACCGATATTATCCAGCTGTTTCCGAAAAGTCTCAATATTATTATCAGTTGATACTGCCGGATGAATGCCGTGATCGATTGCATATTGTTCAGCCGGCAATCCAAAAGCATCATAGCCCATTGGGTGCAGTACATTAAACCCTTTCAGTCTTTTGAAACGGGAATAAATATCAGAAGCGATATAACCCAACGGGTGTCCTACATGTAAACCAGATCCGCTCGGGTAGGGAAACATATCCAGTACATAAAATTTTGGCTTATCGCTTT
>CAZOOT010000026.1:0-34434 GCA_964581455.1 uncultured Chitinophaga sp.
GAATGAACATAAAGACAAGTATCCCAAATGGATGCAAAAGATTCATCGCTTTTTTGGGTCTTTCTGGAAGGGAACCCAAGAGCAGTTTAATATAAGTAATCGTTCAATTATTATTCTGAGTGTTATGATCATTCCTGTTGCATTTTGCATACACACAGTTACTTCCTGGTTATTTGCTACTACTTATCGGCCGGGCTGGGATAGTACCAATTTTGGCGCCTATTTTGTTTCAGGAGCTTTTCTTGTGGGTGCGGGTGGGGTGATCATTGCCATGTATGTTTTTCGCAGATATTACCATCTTGAAAAATATATTACAGAAAAACACTTTGATAAAATGGGAAAGGCACTGGTGCTGTTGGCTTTACTGTATTTGTATTTTAATGTCAACGAATACCTGGTGCCTGCTTTTAAAATGAAAAAACCTGAGGAGGCTCATTTAACTCAATTATTCACCGGGGAGTTTGCATTACTTTTTTGGTTTGCAATTTTAATAGGAATGGTAATTCCAATTATAGTGCTGCTTTTCAAAAAAGGTCGGAAACCGTTACCCATATTTATTGTTGGAGTTATGGTAGTAGTGGGTGCCTGGTTCAAAAGATATCTTATTGTAACCCCTACTTTACTCCACCCTTTTTTACCAATGCAGGATGCACCACAAAACTATAAGCATTATTTCCCGAGCTGGGAAGAGTGGGCCATTGCGATGGGATCATTGGCAGGTGCCTTATTAATCATAACAATTTTTGCAAGAATTTTTCCGATCATACCTATTCACGAAACCATAGCTGAACAAAATGAAAAAGCTGATCAACCCAAATAAATTTTATTATTTAATTATCCTGTTAAGTTTTTTTGCAGGAAGTTTTAAAGCAGCCGCACAAGAAAAAGAAGAAGCTGACCAAACCAGGAAAATTGTTTCCTTGCGTTATTTCAATAACAACAATCAAAATCAATATCTCTTGCTGGAGGCCATTACAAAAAACAGTAAGGGAGTTTTACCACAAATAAATAAATCTTTTACTTTTTATTTGAACAGCAATGATCCTGCAAACCTGATTGGCAAAGTGAATACCAATGCAGCAGGCAAAGCAAAAGTATTTATTCCCACCTCTTTAAAAACGATCTGGGATTCTTCCTCCCAACATTCTTTTATTGCAATTGCAGATGAAGGTACTGATGACGAACAAAGTCAGGAGATAGCAATTCTTAAAAGTAAAATAAGCATTGACACCATTAATGAAGATGGGGTTAGAAGCATAACTGCCAAAGTAATGAAACTGGAAAACGATAGTTGGATACCTGCACCGGACGTAGAAATGAAAGTTGGTATTAAGCGCTTAGGGGGTATTTTATCTGGCGGAGAAGAATTAACATATACTACAGATTCAAGCGGATCAGTTACGGTTGAACTAAATAAGGATAGTATTCCCGGAGATGAAAAAGGAAATTTAATTCTGGCTGCAAAAGTGGAAGATAATGATGAGCTGGGAAATTTATATGTTGAAAAAACAGTTAACTGGGGTATTCCGCTTGTTGCAGATACTAAATTCTTTGACCAAAGAACATTATGGACTACCAGGTTCAGAACCCCGTTTTGGTTATTGGGAATTGCTTATTCAATCATTTTGGGTGTTTGGGGAACACTTATTTATCTGATTTTTCAGATTTTTAAAATAAGGAAACTAGGAAGGACAATTTCTTAAATAATACTTCAAATTATTTTCCTTAATTATTAAAATCACTTATCAGGCTGAAGGTTGTCAATCTTTTTTTAGTTAAACAGGATATAGCTTCTTGTAACTTATTAAACTGATTATTTATTTGAGGATGATAATTTACAGTGTTAATATGATCAGAAGACCAATTAAAAATTTCTAATAAGATTTACGAAAAACATTTTCATACTTCCTTTGCTATCTTTACCAATGTAAATAAGTAAATAAAAAAGTATGAATGACCTGGCACATATGACCTCACTTTTCGAAAATGCAACGGAAGGAATTATACTAACAAATTCCAAAGGACAGATTATTCTTGTTAATCCTGCAGCAAATAAAATATTTGAGTATTCAAATGATGAGTTGAATGGAAATCAAATTGAAACATTACTTCCGAAAAATATCCGGGAAAAACATATTGGATTGAGGGAAGGGTTTCATAAAAATCCTCAAAACCGTGAAATGGGTTCGGGAAGAGACCTGTATGCCTCTAAAAAAGACGGATCGGTTTTTCCGGTGGAGGTTAGTTTGAGTCATTACAAAAAAGATAATGAAACATATGTCATTGCTTTTGTTGTTGACATCAGCAAACGCATGCAAGTACAGGAGGACCTGATAAAAAAACAAAAAGAGCTGGAACAGGTTACCAGCCAGATAAGAAAATTAAACTCTGAACTGGAACATAAAGTAGATGAACGAACACATATTTTAAAGGAAGCTTTGGAAAAACTGGAAGAGTCTCAATCAGAATTAAAGGAAGCGTTGGATAAGGAAAGACAATTGAATGAAATTAAAAGCCGTTTTGTGTCAATGGCTTCTCATGAATTCAGAACTCCATTAAGTGCTGTATTGTCTTCTGCCTCTTTAATTTCAAAATATAAAAAAGAAGAAGAGCAGGATAAAAGAGACCGGCATATCAACCGGATAAAAGAATCAGTCAAACATCTCAATGATATTCTTGAAGACTTTCTGTCTTTGGGTCGTTTAAATGAAGGACGGATAGAAGCGGCCCCTTCCGGTTTTAATATTAAAGAAACCATTGGAGAAACGATTGCTGACATGAAATTGTTTTTAAAAAGAGATCAGTATTTTACAAATGAGTTTGAAGGGAATGAAAATATTTATGCAGATAAAAAATTATTAAAAAATATTCTAATCAATTTATTGAGTAACGCCATTAAGTTTTCAAATGAAGGCGCAGAAATAAAATTAATAACAAAGGTAACTGAGGATGAAACCAAAATAAGTATCATCGACAAGGGAATCGGTATTCCTCAAGAAGATCAACAACATCTATTCAGCAGTTTTTTCAGGGGTGCAAATGCAAACAATATTCAGGGCACAGGTCTGGGTCTGCATATTGTAAAAAGATATACTGATTTGCTGGGCGGTAAAGTAGCTTTGCATAGTGAACAGGGAAAAGGTACACAGGTAGACATTGAATTTCCCGGAAAAAAATAAACAATTATGAAATCAATTTTAGTTATTGACGACAACAAAGACATCAGGGAGAATACTGCTGAGATCCTGGACCTGGCAGGCTATAAAACATTTATTGCGGAAAACGGGAAAAAAGGTGTCGATATAGCTTTAAAAGAAAAACCTGATGTGATTGTTTGTGATATTATGATGCCGGAACTGGATGGATACGGTGTTTTGCATTTATTAAAAAAGAATTCAGAAACTGAAAACATTCCTTTTATTTTTTTAACAGCAAAAACAGAGAGAAGTGATTTTAGAAAGGGGATGGAAATGGGAGCCGACGATTATATCAGCAAACCCTTTGATGATATCGAGTTGTTAAATGCAATAGAAGTCAGACTGAAAAAAGCAGAAATTCTGGATCATAAATATGCATCTTCACAACAAGGGATCAGTCAATTTATAAAAGATGTAAAAGGCGCCGGCATGATGCAACAGCTGGCGGACCAATATGAAGTAGAGTCCTATAATAAAAAACAATCTCTTTACCAGGAAGGAAAAAGGCCACGGTATTTATATTACCTGGTAAAAGGAAAAGTGAAAGGAATAAAAACAAATGAGGATGGCAAAGAGTACATAACTGACCTTTTCAGTGATGGAGATTTTATAGGATACCCGGCACTGATTGAAGATAAAAATTACGATGACAGTACAATTGTTCTTGAAGATGCCGATATAATGCAGATACCCAGAGATGATTTTCAACATATGATCTTTGGAGACCTGAACATTGCAACAAAGTTCATCCGCATCATTACCCAAAATGTAAAGGAAAAAGAAGAAAGGTTATTGAGCCTGGCTTATAGTTCTTTACGCAAACGAATTGCGAAAGCATTGGTAGATATACATGGCAAAGTGAATACAGAAGGAGAAAATAATCCAATTGAATTTTCAAGGGATGACATTGCACATTATGTTGGTACAGCCACTGAATCGTTGATCAGAACGCTTAGTGATTTCAAAGCAGAAAAACTGATTGTTATTAAGGAAGGAAAAATTGTGATCACCCAGTTGGAGAAATTGAAAAATCTGCTGTATTAAAAAGTTTAAAAACCCCCGCCTTTCAGCTACTGACGGGGGTTGTGCTTCCGCACACATCTGGTTAACTTACAGTGATGCTTTTTACTTTCTTTGGTTCTTTAATTTCCATCTTTGGAATAGAGATCAGTAATTCTCCGTTTTTGTAAGCCGCATCAATTTTGCTATAGTTGCAATTTTCCGGAAGGGAAAAACTGCGGCTCCAGCTGCTGTAATTGTATTCTCTTCTGTTAAACCTGTCATTTGTTTCTTTTTCCTCTCTTTCATGCTCAGCACTGATAGTGAGCATTTCATCCATTGCTTCCACTTTAAAATCTTTTTTCTCCAATCCGGGTGCCGCAATGCTCAGCTTGAATTCTTTGTCTGTCTCTGTTACATTGACTGCCGGCACATTCATCACTTTGCCAAAATTGGTAAACTCATCCAAAGGAGAATTGAAAAAACGATCCATCCAGCCAGCATCAAATAAAGAGGGCCAGGAAGTTCTGGGTTTGTCAACTGCTTTTGTTTCCATATAAATTATTTTAAGGATGAATAAAATTGTTTACAAAAGCAATATCGTATGCAAACAGGTAAAAAAAAATGATAAGGAGGAGAATTGAAATTGATTTTTATCAGGTGACCTCATTCTTCAATAAAATCATCCAGTTCCCTTCTTTGTTTTTTGGTGGGTCTGCCTATTTTACTCAATCGTTTACCCGAATGAAAACTGGCAGCCTGGTATTGCAGGCGGTTGATTTCTTCTTCAGGAGTAATGTCTATATAGTTTTTAATTGCTTCGCTGTAAGCCACTCTTTTTTGTATCAGGCATGTAACTTTTATCCGCCATTTTTTGGCTTCTGTTTTTATTTCATATTCTTCATTTAAAGAAACATGCTTTGAAGGCTTCGCCTGGTGACCATCAAACTTTACTTTGCCTTTATCGCATGCTTCAGTAGCCATACTTCTGGTTTTAAACAGACGTATAGCCCAGAGATATTTATCCAGCCGGAGCTTTTCTTTTGCTGTCATTGTTCAAAATTAAAACAGCCGGCATTTACCGGCTGTTATTTTATTTGAATTGAAATCTATTTTAAAAGCGGAGATTTAATAATAGTAAATGTTTTACCCAACCTTGCCAGCGCCTTGTCTTTTTCTAAAGGTGTAATTGTATTTAAAGTTGGTTCTTTTAAAATCTTACCTGATTTATCCATTACTCCCCATCCATTGCCATCATAATAAATAAATAATCCGTTTTCGCCGGGTAAAATATTATCATATTTGGTTTCAAAAATGATGGTTCCTGATTTATCAACAATTCCCCATTTCGTTCCGGATTTTATTCTTCCGAATCCATATTTATAACTTTCCGTACTGTCATAAACAGGTTTTACAATTGTTTCTCCTTTCGCATTCATAAATCCCCACTTGCCTGATTCTTTTACAGCCAGCATGCCATCATTGCAAAATTTTAAAGTTTGCACATTCTCCAGCCTTTTTACTATTTCGCCTTTTTTATTCAGGATTTCATAGATCTTATTATCCTTGCTTACAATGGCTACATCCTCCCAAAAAAGATAGGCTTGCCATGCAGAGATATTAAATGCTTCTTTTAACTGGGTATTGATATAATAATAAGTATGAGGATTATCTCCCTGCCCCTTTATTTTTCCCAATGCAAAACCAGATCTGAATTCAAATAATTCATCATAATTTCTTGGCGGGTCTTTCAGATTACCGCTTCTGTCTACAAAAAAATATTTTCCATTGTTTTTCAGCAGGCCCCAGCCGTCACTGAATCTATACAATGTATCATATTTGATGGGTAATATCAGTTCATTTTTTGCTGTTATATAGCCTGACTTTGTTTTACCATTAATTGTTTGGGAAACTTTTGAGACACCCTCATCAAATCCTGTAAAGCTTGTAAATTCAGCAGGTAAAATCTTATTCCCATTTAAATCGAGAAAACCATACAGGCCGGATGCTTTTGATTTATATCCTGCTATGCCTTCTGAGAAAGTATAAATTCCGTCGCAGTCATCAATTGTTTTTAAAGTTTTACCTGTCTTATCTATCAATACATAAGGCAAATCTGTTTGTTCATAAACAGCAAATCCGTCTTTTCCAAACGAAACTGAATTTCCTTTATCATCAATATTACCCAGGTCTTTTCCGGATTTATCGATGTAGTGATATTTTCCATCTGTCATTTTCATCATGGCACCTCCAAAATCATCAAAGCTGGTTGCTTCAAGATATACGGGTTGTATCACCCATTTACCACTTTTGTCCATAAATCCATACCGGTTGGTTTCCGGATCTTTAACATGTACAAGACCATTATTAAAGCTGCCAATTGTTTCATATTTAAGAGGAATAATCTCATTTCCCTTTTTATCAACATAACCATAGAAGCTGCTATAGGTAGATCCCGGTTTATATTTACCAACTTTCGCAAGCCCGACACTCTCAAAATTCATTGCATTATCATACCGGGTAATAATAACCTCATTTCCCTGTAAATCCAGGTAACCATATTTGTTGTTGACCTTACAACTGATCATTCCTTCATAACAACCATAAAGTGTGAACACAGATTTTACTTTTTCAAATAACCATTTGCCCGTTTGATCTATATAACCATATTGGTTTCCTTTTTCAGCCATCAATACTTTATTTTTTGAATAGGAATTCAGTACGCTGTATTCGCAGAGAAGTAATTGTTTTCCGGTACTATTGAATAATCCCCATTTACCATTTTGCTTTACGATTACAAGGTTTGTGTCAAACCGGATATCCTCATAAATGGGTGCAATGATTTCTTTGTTTTGCAATGATAAAACCCCATAGAATTTTTTTGCTCCCTCGGTTTTTGTAACCAAAACCATATTCCCCAACTTAGTATAGGGTGTAATATTATCGTGAATAATGGGGATAATGATTTTACCAGACTTGTCTATAAGACCTTGTTTTTTATCTTTTATCACTTTGGCATAACCATTATTAAAGGCAGGATATGTTTTTAGGTTTGTGGAAATACTGTCATAATCATAATTAGCCGGGATAATTATTTTTCCGGTCTTATCAAGGTATCCGATCTTTCCGCTTTGCTCGAATCCAAAAGTTCCTTCTCCACTGGTTTTTACATTTTTAAAAGGAACATCTGCCTTTGATACAAAAGAAGGATTGACCTGCGCTACTATGATTGCTGGCATGAGCAGGAATAAAATACTCAATTTCATATAGAAATAAATTTCAGGTGAGATACCAAAAATAAAAAAACCTTGCTTAAAAAAGCAATGTCTGTATTTTAACGCACTTAATATTTATTATGTCTTTGAAAAATGCTTATGAAAATAAGGAATCGTTTCAATGCCTTTATAATAGTTCGCCAGGTTAAATTTTTCATTTGGACTGTGCAGGTTATCGCTATCCAAACCAAAACCCATAAAGACGATTTTAATTCCCAGTTCTTTTTCAAACAAAGCGCTGATGGGAATGCTTCCTCCGCCACGTACTGGTATTGGATCTTTTCCGAATGTGTCTTTAATGGCTGCTGCTGCTGCTTTATATGCAGGACTGTCAACCTGTGTAAGGTAAGGTTCACCTCCGTGATGTAATTCTGCTTTCAGATCCACAGTTCCAGGCGCAATTTTCTTCAGGTGGTTGATCAACAGATCTGTTATTTTCTTGCTGCTCTGATTGGGTACCAATCGTGCTGAGATCTTTGCATAGGCTTTGGAAGGCAAAACAGTTTTTGCACCTTCACCTGTATAGCCTCCCCAGATGCCATTCACTTCAATCGTTGGGCGAATTCCGGTTCTTTCATTCGTAGTATATCCCTTTTCTCCCCACAATTCTGTTACACCCAGATCATCCAT
Organism: uncultured Chitinophaga sp.; assembly: GCA_964581455.1. Lineage (GTDB taxonomy): Bacteria > Bacteroidota > Bacteroidia > Chitinophagales > Chitinophagaceae > VBAS01. Next base: position 8,102 of record CAZOOT010000026.1, read on the forward strand.
ATATTCTTTTTCATCAAACGGAGCTTTCGCCATCATTTTTCTTTCTTCATCTGAAACTTCTTCCACATCATCATAAAACCCGGGAATGGTGATATGATTATTTTCATCGTGTAAGGAAGCAATCATTTTTGCAAGTATCGTAATAGGATTCGCTACTGCACCTCCATATACACCACTGTGCAAGTCTCGGTTCGGGCCGGTAACTTCTACTTCAATATAACTCAGCCCACGGACACCAATATCAATGGAAGGATCTTTCAGGCTGATCATTGCAGTATCACTGATCAGTACCACATCTGATTTCAAAAGCCCTTTATGTCTTTTTACAAAATCAGCCAGGTTGGATGAACCTACTTCTTCTTCGCCTTCAATACAGAATTTAATATTGGTGCAAAGGGTATTGGTTTTTACCATGGTTTCCAATGCCTTTACATGCATATAAAATTGTCCTTTATCATCACAACTGCCACGGGCAAATATTTTTCCGTCTTTGATCACCGGGTCAAACGGACCGCTATGCCAGAGATTTAAAGGTTCGGCGGGCTGCACATCATAATGACCATATACCAGTACGGTTGGAAAGGAGGGGTCAATTATTTTTTCACCATAAACAATAGGATGACCCGGAGTGGAAAATATTTCTGTTTTATCAGCGCCGGCTTCCATCAAACGTTTTTTTACCATTTCAGCACATTTCACCATATCCTGCTTGTGTTCACTTCTTGCACTTACGCTGGGGATGCGGAGTAATTCTAAAAGTTCTTCTAAAAACCGGTCTTTATTCTTTTCCTGATAATCTTTCCAGACTTGAGACATAATTGTAATCGATTAATTAATAAGGTTGTTTTTAAGGTTAGCGAAGATAAGAAGTAAGAGGTAAACAGTCCGGATTCTTCAATTTGCCCTTTTTGGGGGAGATTTTTGTCCGGCATTTTTAGGGGAAATTGTATTTACAGCCTTTTTTACGATTTTGCTTCCAAATCTTTCTTTGATATCATCAACTGCTTTGTAGAGCTGCAGTTTTGCTATCTGTTTGTCAAATAAACTCATCTGCATGGTAAAAGGTATCAGCTGGCTAAACCTTACTCCAAGCAATCTGACCGGCCTGCCTTTCTGATAACCTTTATTAAAGATATCTTTTACCTTTGCGATCAATTGGTCATCGAGTGCTGTGTAGTCAATCACTTCCTGTTTACTGAATGTTTCAAAATCTGAATAGCGAATCTTTACTGTTACACAACCAGTCAGTTTTTCATCTTCTCTTAATCCATAACATGTTTTTTCAGTTAGTCGTACCAATTCACTGTGAAGAAAAACTACATCAGTATAATCTTTATCAAAAGTATTTTCATGGCTCATACTTTTTTGTTGCCAGTCAGTAGTAATTTCTGTACTGCCAAGTCCCTGCGATTTCCGCCAAAGGCGCTCACCCCATTTACCTAAATGTTTTTCTAAAAATTCGGGTGTTGACTTTGCCAGGTCTTCAATTTTGTAAAATCCCAGTTTCTTTAAATGGATCTCTGTTTGTTTGCCCACACCATTTATTTTTTCCACGGCCATCGGCCAGAGAAATTCTTTTTCTTTTCCATGAGGGACTTCCAGAAAACCATTTGGCTTGGCTTCATTGGTTGCCATCTTGCTGATGAACCTGGCAGAAGATAATCCGCAGGAAATTGGAAGCCCTGTCTGCCGCATAATTTCTTCTCTTAATTCCTGTGTGTATTTGCTTACACCAAAAAATTTTTCCATACCGGTCATGTCGCAATAAAATTCATCAATACTTGCTTTTTCAAAGAGTGGTACTTTTTCTTTTATGATCTCTGTTACCCATCGGGAAAATTTGCTGTAATCAGCCCGGCTGGCATTGGTGACAATGGCTTCCGGGCAAAGCTGCAAGGCTTTCTTCATCGGCATAGCAGAATGGATGCCGAATTTTCGGGCTTCATAACTGCAAGCAGCTACTACGCCTCTTTCATATCCGCCAACCAGTACAGGTTTGCCTTTCAGAGAAGGATTGTTTAGAATTTCTACAGAAACAAAAAAGGAATCAAGATCGAAGTGGGCTATATGGCGAGAAGGTTTTGTCACTTTTCAAAATTAAGACAAACCGAAGTCTGAGGCCTGAAGTCAGATTTCAGACCTCAGATATCATATTTTATTTCAGGTAAACATCCAGCAAACCATCGGGAAGCTCCATCATCACCTGTTTCTTTTTGTGATCAATCTTTTTCAGGAAACTTTCATGAATGGGGATCAGTACTTCTTTTTTATTTATTTCCAGCCGGCAAAGTATCTGTAGTGGTTGTTCTATTACTTCCAGTACTTCGCTTAATAATTCTTTATGATTATAAATGGCATATCCCAACAAACTGGCAGGAGCATTTTTTGCAGCGAATTTTTTAAAGTCTTCTTCAGTTAACCAGATTTCTTTTTGCTGAAGTTTAACCGCTGCTTCCCTGCTGTCAATTCCTTCCAGTTTCAGATAGATCTCAGAGTTGTGTTTGATTTTTGTGCTTTCAATAAACCAAGGCAGAAAGGAACTTTTCTTTTCTTCAATGAATACAGCCTTCAGATCTTTAAGTGAGGTTTTTTTTCCGAGTTCATGTTTCAGAATGAATTCACCTTTGAGTCCATGTACGGCTACTAGTTTTCCGGTTTTGAAATATTCCATATCAAGAATTATACGAATGAATGCGAATGTACATTAATGCTGAGTATCGATCAGAACGTAAAAGTGAGTGACACAACGGATGTTGATAGTAGCAATTCAGCCGCCAAAAAAAATCCCTCTGAAAAATCAGAGGGATTAATTTTTTCAGGAAACGAATGGTGCTTAAGCTTCACCGCCACTGTTCTCCGGAGTTCTTTCCGGGCGGCGGCCGCCACTTTGAGGCCTGCGTCCACGACGATTTCTCATGGACTCATCCTGGCGTTTTCTGATCTGTGCTTCGTGTTCGCCAAACCACTTCTGGAATTTATCCATTGCGGTCGCTTCATCAAATAGATTCAATGAGACTCCTCGCAACAAATGTTTCAGGTAAAGGACACCTTTAAAACTCAGAATACGGCGAACTGTATCAGTTGGCTGTGCTCCTTTTTCCAACCAGTCTAACGCTTTCTGCCTGTCCAGTTGAATGGTAGCAGGAATTGTCAGGGGATTGTAGGTTCCAAGTTTTTGAATGAATTTACCATCACGTGGGGCTCGGGCATCGGCAACTACGATGAAGTAAAATGGTCTCTTTTTAGAGCCATGGCGTTGCAGTCGGATTTTTACTGACATCTTAAATTGAAATTTAATGTCGTTAACAAAATTGTTTATTTCCCAGTAGACACCGGGGCGACAAATATAGTAACGGAAGGGGAGAATGCCAAAGAAACGGCCCCATCCCGACCTTCCCCAAAGGGGAAGGCCATCCATACACAATCCAATATTTTGTATATGCTTTTAACATGGGTTAGCTAAATCTGAAAAAATGAAAAATTTGGTTGTATGAAGATTTTCAAAAAGCTAACGTTGTGGGGAGGAAAGTCTCCCCTATCGGGGGAGATTTAGAGGGGGCTTTTTGCCAAACATGCCGGCTTTATTCATGCCTTTCATCATTCCTCTCATTTGCTCAAATTGCTTCATAAAGGCATTTACTTCAGCAATGTCCTTCCCGCTTCCTTTGGCAATCCTTTTTTTACGGCTCATGTCTATCAGATCAGGATCACTTCTTTCAGCAAGGGTCATGGAGTTGATCATGGCCTCAATGCCTTTAAAGGAGTCGTCATTGATATCCAGGTCTTTGATCTGTTTTCCTACACCGGGTATCATTCCCATCAGGTCCTTCATGTTGCCCATTTTTTTGATCTGTTCCAGTTGTATTTTAAAATCAGCAAAATCAAATTTGTTCTTTCGGATCTTACTTTCCAGTTTTTTGGCCTGAACTTCATCAAACTGCTCCTGTGCTTTTTCTACAAGAGAAGTAATATCTCCCATACCAAGAATCCGCTGAGCCATTCTTTCCGGATAGAAAATATCCAGTGTATCCATCTTTTCGCCACTACTGGTAAACTTGATGGGCTTGGTTACAGTAGATTTAATGGAAAGTGCAGCACCACCTTTTGTATCACCGTCCAGTTTTGTCAGAACGACACCTGTGAAATCAAGGCGTTCATTAAAAGTTTTGGCAGTATTCACGGCATCCTGCCCGGTCATACTATCTACTACAAATAAGATCTCCTGGGGTTTTACTGCATTCTTGATATTGGCAACTTCTGTCATCATCACTTCATCAATAGCCAGCCGGCCGGCAGTATCGATGATAACAACATTTTTATTTTTACTTCTTGCTTCTTTTATTGCATTAAGTGCAATCGTAACAGGGTCCTTTGATTCTGCTTCAATATAAACATCGACATCAATCTGCTCACCCAATACTCTTAGCTGTTCCATGGCAGCGGGTCTGTAAACGTCTGCAGCCACCAAAATAGGAGAGAGTCCTTTTTTGGTTTTTAAAAAATTAGCAAGCTTTCCGCTAAAAGTTGTTTTACCCGAACCTTGCAAACCTGCGATCAGGATCACAGCAGGGTTTCCTTTTGAATTAAAAACGGCTTCCTGTCCACCCATCAGTTCTGTCAGTTCATCTTTCACAATTTTCACCATCAATTGTCCCGGACTTACAGCATTGATTACCTTTTCACCAATAGCTTTTTCCTTTACCTTGTCTGTAAAATCTTTGGCAATTTTATAGTTGACATCAGCATCTACCAATGCTCTCCGGATATCTTTCAGTGTAGCGGCAATATTGAGTTCGCTGATCCTGGCCTGGCCTTTAATATTTTTAAAAGCTCCTTCAAGTCTTTCCTGCAATGAGTTGAACATAATTGAAATCGGTTTCTAATTATACAAAATAAAAAAGTGAACAAATCAAATGTTCACTTAAAAAGAGTTGCAAAGATAAAGTGATAAGTAGAATTTATTCTATAGAAGTTCTATTAATGATTTAAATGCCTAAATAAGTTCTTAAAACGTCGCAACGTGTGTTAGTTTTCAATTTGGTTATGGCTTTATCCTTGATCTGCCTGACTCTTTCACGGGTGAGGCTGTATTTTTCACCAATATCTTCCAGGCTCATCGGGTGATCAACGCCAATACCGAAGAAATAGCAAATAACTTCTTTCTGTCTTTCAGTTAATGCAGTAAGGCTTCTTTCTATTTCAGTTTTCAGGGACTGGGTATGATAAAGATCGCCATCTGTTTTATCCGCATTGGGATTTTCTAAAACATCCAGCAATGTTCCTTCTTCACCTTCAGATAATGGGGTATCCATACTTACATGTCTTGCTGAAATACCCAAGGAAGCAGACACTTCTTCAATATCCATATCCAATGCTTCAGCCAATTCTTCTGTGGATGGTTCTCTTTCAAATTGTTGTTCAAGCTGGGAAAAAGTTTTCTGAATACGATTGGTTAATCCCACTTTGTTTAAAGGCAGGCGGACAATTCTGGCTTGTTCAGCCAATGATTGAAGTATACTTTGCCTGATCCACCAAACAGCATAGGAAATAAATTTAAAACCGCGGGTTTCGTCAAAGCGTTGAGCGGCTTTGATCAGACCTAAATTTCCTTCATTGATCAGGTCAGGTAATGATAATCCCTGGTTCTGGTATTGCTTGGATACCGATACCACAAAACGAAGATTAGCCTTGGTCAATCTGTCCAATGCTTGTTGGTCGCCTTGTTTTATAAGACGGGCCAGCTTTACTTCTTCTTCTGAGGAGATTAATTCTACCTTGCCGATTTCCTGAAGGTATTTTTCCAGACTTTGAGATTCACGATTCGTAATCGACTTCGTGATCTTGAGTTGCCTCATGCTCATAGGTATTGGTTATTTAAAGGTTTTTTTACAGGGTAAAAAGAATATTGGTTTAAAACTGGATGTCCTGACTGTTCTTATCATTTTTCTGAAAATTCTCAGAACAGGTTGAACGTCAGTGTAAATTAACCAATTTTAGGATATGACCAAAATTATTTTGACTTACACATATAACGCCGGATTAACATCTTTATTTTCCGGGTTCGCAACTAAGATTAGAATGGGATAAAAATTATTGATAAAATACTTTGGCAGACAGATTATTTATTTATTATTGCACGGGTTGATACTAATTTTTTAAAATGACACAAAGACAATTATATACTTTAGAATTTCCAGTTAGATGTTCCCCTGGAATCCTTTTTGATTTTTTAGCCACGCCTGCAGGTTTGCAGGAATGGTTTGCTGACAAAGTAGATGAAAGAGATAATATTTTCACTTTTGAATGGAATGGTGCAGGCGACAAAGCTGAACTTTTGGAAAAAGAGCAAGACAGATTAATCCGGTTTCGTTGGACACATTTGCCAAAAGACGAATACTTCGAATTTAAAATTGAAAAATCAGAAATTACCAATCAAACTATTCTTGTGATCAGTGATTTCGCAGAGAAGAAAGAAATAAAAGATCAAAGCAGGCTTTGGGACTACCAGGTGAAAGAACTTTTTCACCGCCTGGGCAGTTAGTTAAAGGCAAAGGTTGACCAGCGTTTCGTAATTCTTATTCAACAAAGTTTCTACATTATTTAAGGAATCTATCGGGCATCTTAATGCAAGTTTGATAAATGATCTTTCATTAATGATGCCAGGGAGTTCAGAAGCTGACAATCCGGTTGTTTTAATGTAATTGTCTGTTTCAAAATGATGCTCCCATTCATTTTCTCCAATACATATGTATAAGTCAGGTTGATGAGAAGATTGAATGTTTTTCAGGATCTGCTTTTGAAAATTAGTTTTGTATTTACCAGAAAGATGAAGTGTGACACTAAAAAATTTCCCCCACCAGCACATGGTCCTGATCGCAAACACATTTTCTTTTTCAAATAAACGTGGGTGATCCAATACCAGCCAGGGAAGTCCTTTATAATTTTCTCCTCTTGAAATTTTGGGAGAAACTTTAAAAATTTCTTCCGGTAACAGGAACATTTTTTTTTCAATGAATGCTTGCTGTGTTAACTGTACGGACACAAAAAAATGTTTCAACTTTTGCAGAATGGCATTCTTTGTTAAAATAAAATCAGTGTTTGATAAGAGTTCAAACTCAATAGGCAAAAGCTGTATTTTTGTTTCCTTGTTCATTATTCTCAAATGGAGTCTTTTGGACAAAAATAAACACAGACCTACTGCCCTGAGCAGAATATTTATTTATGTTTAAAAAACTTGACAAACTTATCATCAAGGCCTTTATAGGCCCATTTGTTGCTGTTTTTTTTCTAACACTGCTGGTACTGATTTTACAGTTCTTTTGGTTATGGATAGATGATTTTGTTGGCAAAGGTCTTTCCGCCGGAATTATTTTTGAATTTATTGGATACCAAAGTGCAGCTTTGGTACCGCTGGCTTTACCCTTAGCCGTGTTACTGGCATCTTTAATGACTTTCGGAAACCTGGGCGAAAGCTTTGAATTAGTAGCCGTAAAGTCAGCTGGTATATCTTTATTAAGGTTCATGCGTCCATTATTTGTCGTGAGCATCTTCATTTGCGGCATTGCATTTCTTTTTTCCAATTTTATTATTCCTGTAGCAGTATTAAAATCTCAAACACTCCTCGGAGATATTGTCTGGGCAAAACCTGCTTTCGATATCAAAGAAGGAGTTTTCTATGATAAGATTGATGGGTTTTCAATTAAGATCGGGAAAAAAGAATCTGACAGCATTATTAAAGATGTGATCATTTATGAAAAAGGAGCGAATTATTTACAGGATAATTTCATCATTGCGAAAAGCGGGATCATGAGAACCACGCCTAATCACAGGTACCTGGAGTTTAATTTAAAAGATGGATGGCGTTACCAGGAAAGAGGAGACCGGTTCGAAGCAAACACTGAATTTATCCGGATAGGATTCAAGGAATTTACAAAACAATTTGATTTGAGTTCATTGGGAATGAAGCAAAGAACTACTGATACAGCTAACAAAATAAATCAACGCATGCAAAGTATGCGTCAATTATCAAAAACAATTGATTCTCTTGAGAGAGATGCTAAAAAATACACCGAGCGGCTTAAATTGGAAATTTTTGCTTCTCATACTTTTGCAAATATTCCGGATAGTGTTTTTAAGAAAAAAGAGATCACTGTAAAAGACAGTTCTGATTTTACAAATTCAGACAGTACTTCAAGGGATTCTATAGAAACTGTGAACAGGGAAATTCCTCCAATAGATTCAACCGAATCAAAAGAAAAAGAGATAAAAAACTTTGAAGACCTGATACCGGCAACCAGTTTAAGACAAGTAAATCAAGCTGCGGCTTCACAGGTGGGTACGATAGGAATGAATCTTGATGTAACCGTATCGGAATATATAGCTAAACAAAGGGAGTTACGGTTGCATAAAATAGAATGGCATAAAAAGCTTGTTTTGTCATTAGCCTGCCTGGTGTTATTTCTTATTGGCGCACCTTTGGGATCCATTATCAGAAAAGGAGGACTGGGAACACCCCTGGTATTTGCAGTTTTTCTTTTTATGTTTTTCTTTTTCTTTAATACAACCGGCGAAAAATATGTAAAGGAAAATGTGATGAGTGCTTTTGGCGGCATGTGGATGGCAACATTGTTCATGGTGCCGGTGGGTATATTTCTTACCTATAAAGCCATGCATGATTCACAGCTTTTTAATAAGGAGTATTATTTCAGAATGGGAAGAAAATTAAGAAGCCTGTTAAAAGAGAAACAGGGATAACATTATTAAAATTAATTTTGAATAAAATAATTTTCATGAAAACTAAAACTGTTTGGAAAAAAGAACACCAGTTTACCAGTTACCAGGACCACAATGCTATACAAATAGACGGAGGCAGGCAGCATGGTAATGGGCCAAAATCTTTATTACTTTCAGGGCTTGCAGGATGTTCGGGTATTGATGTGGTAGATGTTTTAAATAAAATGCGTGTCAGGTTTTCGGCTTTGGAAATAGATGTGGAAACCACACAAACAGAAAAGAATCCTAAAGTTTTTAAAGACATTCATATCACATATAAAATAAAAACAGCAGAAGAAAATAAAGACAAAGTGAAGAAAGCAATAGATTTATCTTTGGAAAAGTATTGTGGTGTATCAGCTATGTTACAGAAAAACTCCAAAATTCATTATACAATCGAATTATTATAATTCATGTTATCCAAAAGATCCCAATATGCACTAAAAGCGCTTTCTTATCTTACTGAGAAGTATGATCAGGGGCCCGTACTAATTTCAGAAATTTCAAAAAAGAAAAAGATACCGTTAAAATTTCTGGAGAATATTTTGCTGGAACTAAAAGGGATTGGCGTATTAGATAGTAAAAAAGGGAAGGGAGGCGGTTATTTTTTAATTAAAAAACCCGGAAATGTACGTGTGGCTGATATTATCCGGGAAGTGAATGGCCCGATTGCCATGCTGCCTTGTGTAAGCCTCTATTTCTATGAGCGTTGTAAAAATTGCGATGAAAAAAATTGTGCATTACATGATATTATGATAGAAGTCAGGGACGCTACACTTAATATTCTGGAAAAGCGAACGCTTGTTGATCTAACCTCTTAATTTCAAAATTTTTTGCTAATACAGTCTACTGACTTGGTGGGATAATGCATTTGACATATCTTCGTCCTCATTGATTTTGGAATTTAAGAAGTGAGGGTTTAAGGAAATTGTATCTGAATATATTTATATAAATCATATTTAAAATCAATTCCGCAACCTGGTTTAATAAATTTTGATTGCTTTGCTGTACATGAATGGAATAAATTAAAACAAGCGAACTGAATGAGTGTATTAATAAGTGAATTACAGAATGAACTTGTTGGAAAAGATGTTGCAGCACAATTAGAACATTTGACCACTCTTTTTCCACATCAGGTTATTTTTTCCACCAGTTTCGGACTGGAAGATCAGGCAATTACTTACCTGATTGCTAAAAATGAACTGCCGGTAAAAGTGTTTACACTGGATACCGGAAGACTTTTTCCGGAAACCTATAATTCCTGGAGTAAAACCATTGAGAAATACAATCTGGTTATTTCTGCTTATTATCCGGTGGAAGAAACGTTAAGTGAGTTTGTAAGCGCAAAGGGCCCAAATAGTTTTTATGAGTCAGTTGAAAATCGAAAGCAATGTTGCCATATCCGGAAAGTAGAGCCGCTTCAAAGAGCATTAAAAGGAAATACGATCTGGATCACCGGAATAAGAGCCGAACAAAGTAATAGCCGGCAGGATATGCCGATGCTTGAGTGGGATGAGATAAATCAAATAATAAAATTTCATCCTTTACTGCATTGGACCTGGGGTCAGGTAAAGCAATATGTAAGTAAAAATAATATTCCTTATAATCCATTACATGATAAGGGATTTGTAAGTATAGGATGTTCACCATGTACAAGGGCTGTAAATCAGGGAGAGGATTTCAGGGCGGGCAGATGGTGGTGGGAAGATAATAGTAAAAAAGAATGCGGGTTGCATTTACACAGGGATACAGAAAAATTGGGAAAATAATTTTTTTATCCATAAACCCACTAAGTTAGTAGACTATTAAAAATAAAAATAAATGAATCAGTATCATCTCAATTACCTGGAACAATTGGAAGCAGAGAGTATTCACATCTTCCGGGAGATTGCTGCACAGTTTGAAAAACCTGCTTTGTTATTCAGCGGAGGAAAAGATTCAATTACACTTGTTCATCTTGCATGTAAAGCTTTTGCACCGGGAAAAATTCCTTTTCCGCTTCTTCATATTGATACTGGCCACAATTTCCCCGAAGCTTTGGATTTCCGTGATGCATTAGTCAACGAGGTGAATGCTACTTTGATCGTTAGAAAAGTAGAAGATAGTATCAGGAAGAAAAATTTAACTGAACCAAAAGGAAAATTTGCCAGTCGCAACTGGCTCCAAACGCATACTTTATTGGATACAATCGAAGAATTCAAATTCGATGCCTGTATTGGAGGAGGAAGAAGGGACGAAGAAAAAGCAAGAGCAAAAGAAAGAATTTTCTCTGTCAGAGATGAGTTTGGTCAATGGAATCCAAAATTGCAAAGGCCTGAGATCTGGAATATTTACAATGGAAGAATTCACAAGGGTGAAAATGTGAGAGTGTTCCCGATCAGCAACTGGACAGAACTGGATATATGGAACTATATCAGAAAAGAAAAGATTGATCTGCCTTCAATCTATTTTGCCCATGAAAGAGAAGTGATAGAGCATGAAGGTCAGTTGGTAGCTGTTTCGGAATATGTACAGATTGATGAAAATGATAAAGTGGAAAAGAAAAGAGTCCGCTACCGTACAGTGGGTGATATGACCTGCACTGCTGCAGTTGAATCTAATGCTTTTACATTGGATGAAGTAATAACCGAGATAATAGCAACAAGGATCAGTGAAAGAGGTGAGACAAGAATAGACGATAAAGTAACTGAAGCAGCAATGGAGGACAGGAAGAAGGATGGGTATTTTTAAACTCAAAATTCAAAAGTTAAAAGTAAAAACTGACATGAAAGAAGAAGTTTTGACTTTTGATTTTTTACTTTTTAATTAGCTATGGACTTACTAAGATTTATAACAGCAGGAAGTGTAGATGATGGCAAAAGCACATTAATTGGGCGATTATTATATGACAGTAAGAATATTTTAATTGACCAGCTGGCAGCATTGGAAAAATCCACCAGGAATAAAGAAAATGGTACAGTGGATCTTGCGTTACTTACAGATGGTCTTCGGGCCGAAAGAGAGCAGGGTATAACTATTGATGTTGCCTACCGGTATTTTTCTACACCCAAAAGAAAATTCATCATTGCCGATGCACCGGGCCATGTACAATACACAAGAAACATGATCACGGGAGCAAGCAATGCCAACCTTATTATTATACTGATTGATGCCAGGCTGGGAGTAGTGGAACAAACACGCCGGCACTCTATCATTGCTTCATTATTGAAAATTCCCCATGTAGTAGTTGCGATCAATAAAATGGACCTGGTAGGATTTTCGCAGGACAGGTATAACAATATTGTGATCGAATATGCCGAAGTAGCAAAACAGCTTGGGTTAAAAGATGTAACATATATTCCCATCAGTGCAATTCAGGGAGATAATATTGTAGATAAATCCATGAACACACCCTGGTTTGAAGGAAAAGCATTACTCGGATTTCTTGAAGATATAAAGATTGAAAATGATGTAAACCTTACCAACCCCCGCTTCCAGGTTCAATATGTTATTCGTCCTCAAACAGAAGAGTTACATGATTACCGTGGCTATGCGGGTGAAGTGATCAGCGGTATTTATAAAAAGGGAGATAAAATAAAAGTATTACCTGCAGGAATTGAATCCAGCATTTCAAAATTGGAAATCGGCGGAAAGGAAGTAGCTGAAGCTTTTGCACCACAGGCGGTCGTTATGCAACTGAGTGAAGATATAGATATCAGCCGGGGCGATACAATTGTGAAAGTTGATGATTTGCCCCAGGTAGGAAATGAATTTGAAGCATTGCTTTGCTGGATGGATGAAAAACAATTGCAACCCGGGAATAAATATTATTTACAGCACAACAGCCGATTGGTAAAAGCTATTGTGCGAAGTATTGAATATAAACTGGATGTAAATACTTTGAAACAGCAGCCAGTGGAAGCTGGCGTGAAGTTGAATGAAGTAGTGAAAGTCATTATTAAGACGGCTTCCCCGCTTGTTTACGATAGTTATGAAAAACTGAATGTAAATGGCAGTGCAGTATTAATTGATGAAACCAGTAATAATACAGTAGCGGCGCTGCTGATACAATAAATTATCATCTATGTCAAACTATGCAGCAATAGGAAAAGTGATACTCGCCGGTGCAGGCCCCGGGGATGCTGATTTAATTACAGTGAAATTGCAAAAACGACTTACTGAAGCGGATGTAATTATTACTGACCGGTTGGTAAACCCAATGATCATTAAAGTTCATGCCAGGCAGGATGCAGAAATTATTCAGGCTGGCAAACAAGGATATAATGACGCATCTATATCACAGGAAGAGATCAATGAATTGATTGTAGCTTATGCAAAAAAAGGAAAAACGGTTTTACGTTTAAAGGGAGGTGATGTTGCTTTTTTCAGCAATGTATTGGATGAGTTACAAAGCCTGGCTGCAAATAATATTGAATTTGAAATTATTCCCGGTATAACAGCCGCTTCAGGTGCTTCTGCTTATGCAGGTATTCCATTAACTGCAAGAGGATTTTCACAGGCGGTACAGTTTCTTACTTTCAATCCCAATAGTTACTACAGCCCCGATACCTGGAAAAAAATAGCCACTTCAAACGAGACCCTGGTTTTTTACATGGCAGCAAAAAACATTATAGATCTTTCCGAGTTATTATTACGATTTTCACGCAAGCCATACACACCATTGGCAATTATAGAACAGGCAACAACTATTCACCAACAGGTTCATATTTCCACTTTGAAAGATTGTTCAAAAGATTTTTCAGAAAAAAATTTCAGTTCCCCCTCATTGGTTATTATCGGAAATGTTGTGAACCTGTATAAACAATTCAATTGGTACATGGCCGTCGAAGCCGGAACTGTTTTCCAGAACTTGTCATCGTGATTTTATATTTCCAGCTTTAATAATTCTATTTAACATTTCTTGCACATTGCAAAACCCCAAAAAAGTTTGTCAAATCAATCGGCACACGAATGTTTTGCGACAACGCTACTATGCACATTTGTTTTTTGGTACACCTTGTTAATGTAACTCGTACGCTTTAATAAGGCTATATAATGGGCATAAATGCATATCAATATTCTTTATTACATGATATGTTAAAGTTCCCCCGTGAATATCTTAACAGTTAAGATAGCGTTTTAAGAAATGTTGGCACCTGCTTTGAAATAGTAAGGTGACTAAGTGAAATAATCAACCAGAAATAAAGTAATCATCCTTTTAGTTTTTTTACTGGTTGGAAACGAAAAGGACAATTCGCTAAATTAAAAATTATGAAAAAATTTTACATCTTCCTTACTGTTTTTTTATTCGCTTCCGCAATTTCAGTATCCGGGCAACGTGTTATACTTCGGATTAGTAATAATTATGAAGTGAATATTGATGGCCGGTATTATGCTGCTAATGAAACAGTGCCAGCATTAAGTTATGGGCAACATACTGTAAAGTTGTATGAAGTCAAGCCGGGCATTTTAGGTATTGGCAAAAGAAGAACCTTGATTTCTACTTCCAGCTTTGAGATGCGGGAAAATGATGTTTTCATTGAAACGGATCAATACGGGAAACTAAGAATTAGCCAGGCAGGTAACCAGAATAACAGAACAAGAACCAGGGACAGAAATAATAACGATTATGGTGATTATGACAATCAGACAAACACACAAAAGAGAAATGGCAAAGGATATGGACCATATAACAATCCGGGCCGTGGTCATAAATACGGGCTTTATAAAAAAGATCAGGAGAAAAGACATAAGAAGTACGACAATGAAGATCAGGAAAAAGATCATGAGAAGTATCACAATAAGGATAACAAGAAAGACTACAAAAAAGACAAAAAGAATGACTACGGAAAAGAGAATAAAAAAGATCAAAGATGGAAAAACAGTGACAACAGGAATAACAATTAAGAAAATTTACAATAAAATAAAAACCGCTGATCGCAGCGGTTTTTTTATACTTCTTCTATTTTCCTTTGTAAAGTAACTGTAATTATATCTGCAATTCAATTGGTGCCAACCTTCTTAGAAAGACTCTGCATCCGGAGAATTATAGAAATGAATATGTTTCCCAAACAGAAATAAATTAAAAAAAAATTAAAAGCATAAGTCTATTCTTTGCTTCGTAACCGGAGCATACAATTAGACAACGATCGCAAGTGATGATAGGTTCCTTTCCAGATATGTCCTTTTAAAGCTGTTTTTCGTTCCGGCCTTGTGTCAAGACCCTCTTCGTACCAGTCACCATATTCATGATCTATTAAATAAGTTTTTATATACTGCCACATCATTTTAAATTTTTCAAAATATTGCATCTGGTCATTGGGGAAATGATCCGCCATGAGCAAAAGCGTATTTAATCCTTCGGCCTGGGCCCACCAGTTTTTGCTGTCTTTAATAATGGTTATGTCTTTTTTATTTTTGAAATAATAACCTTCGTCATAAAAACCTCCCGCATGATTATCCCATCCGTTTTGCAAGGCATGATCAATCATAAGTTTTGCGATGCGCATTGTCGTCGTATCATTATTAAATCCTAATGCATGTGAAGCTTCCAGCATTAAGTAAGCAGTTTCCACATCATGACCAAAAGATACATGATCAATATTCCGGTGTTTCAGGATCACGGCTTCCGATGAATCACTGATGGAAATTGGTTTCCAGTCAGGTCGTAAAAAAAGCACAAGGCTTCCTTTTTTATTGGTAATAACATCACGGATCAAAAACAACATTTCCTCTAAACGCTGCCTCACTAATTTATCAGGCCATACTGCATATAGTTCTGTAAATGCTTCCAGTAAATGAATGGAACTATTTTGATCTTTATATCCGATTGTTGAAGTAGAAGGATCAGATGCAGTTCGTTTTATCGGTGTTCCATCCGGTAATAAATTCTGGTAATAACCTTTGTAAACAGGATCGTGGCAATGTTTTTCCAGCCACAAAAAACAATCTTTTGCTAACTGCAATGCATTGGAATCGCCGGAAACACGGTGCCAGGCTGCAGATGCATAAATGCCAAAAGCATTTCCATAAGTTGTTTTTGAACTACTGTCTTTTACATTTCCTTTCCGATCAACCATTGTGAAAAAACCAGCATTGGTCTTATCCCACATTTTATTTTTTAAAAAAGAAAATCCCTGGGCTGCACATTCTTTATAATAATCAAGATCCGGGTATAATTGTGAGGCAATCGCATTTGACCAAACGTGACGTGCCTGTGTTACGATCATTTTATCCTGCGGGCCGGTTGGCTGAAAGTTGTATGTAAACGTACTAAGAAAACCACCGTACTGGCTGTCTACGCTTAGGGGATACCATTTATTCAGAAGTTCATTGCGGATGGACTTATCCATTTCTTCAGCCAATTGCAATCGTTCTGAATTATTTTTACCCGTAATTGTTGTTGTTTGTGCAGAGACGGTAAATGCACTAATGACTAAAACAACATCAAGGCTATATTTTATTTTTCGAAAACCAGCTTGCATTTATTAAAGATAAAACAAGAACAACTTTTTGAATTTTTAATATTCCAGGATCTCAATTTTTCGGAAATCCATCGGGTGGCTGTTGGATTGTAATGAAATAAAACCTTCTTTTACTTTGTCATCTCCGTTAACAATAAATGTTTTGCCTATTGCATGGTCAGGATTATACCGGGGATTATTAATCTGCAATATTTCTTCTCCATTTACAAAATGCCTGATCTTGTCACCCTGTACTTCAATTTCCAGTGTTACCCATTGATCACCATGAAAAGTTCTTTTCACAGTCGCAGGACTACAATAAGATGTATTTCGAACGCCATTAATAAATACAAAAGTTCCGGATGCACAAATTTCTCCAACAGGTCTTTCATCTTTACCATTGCCACCATGAAGATTATATTCCAAACAAACCGGGAATTGCTGATTGAGCTGAAGTGAGCCCGGAGACTGGCAATGATATTGTACTCCACCATCACGGAAACCCCAGGATGGGGCACCGGGTGTTAGCTCACCGGTAAACCGATATTCAACTTTTAAACGATAGTTGCGAAATATTTTGTTGTAATACAGCGCACCAAACCTGTTACGGAAACTATCATAGGCATTATACCTGGTTTGAAGAATGCCGTTTTCAACACGAAATGTATTTCCAAAATTTTCACCCAGTGAATAACCGGCAATTTTTACCTGCCATCCATTAAGGTCTTTGCCATTAAAAAGAGTTTTCCATTTTGGCTTTTTCTCTGAGCCGGTCAGGGTAATAAAGGAGACTAGTATTAAAATAGTGCGGAGCATAATAGTGCAATCTTTTAAGAAACCTAAGATAGTCAATATTGGATTGCAGCCTATCGCCTTTTTATTTTAGTCTCACAAGTTTTCTGTAAGTACAGTCTTTTCCCTGAACTTTTTTGCAAACTCAACAAATGCTTTGGCATGTTGCAGGTAGTCATTGGCAAATGCTTCTGTGGGTCCGGCATCATTCATCCGCATTACTTCAGCTTTGAAGTTTTTATTGTATAAATTCTTTTCTGTAAAATGTTTATCAAAATCATTCAGTATACCAACCTGGGTATTGCATTGCACTCCCTGTTGTAGTAATAATGCTTTGGCAGTATGTACCTGAGCAGAATAGGCATTATAAATTCCATCAGCCCATTTTCCGGATGCTACTCCTTCTTCACTATTTGTAATTTTTTCTTCTGCTTCCAATATTAATGTTGATATAAGGTCAATCATTACTCCGGCACATTCACCTACACCAATGGCAGTGGCAAATTTTTCTTCCTGCCCCCAGTCAATATAATCTTCTGCAATTAAAGTCTCCAAAGAAGCAAGTGGTTTCAGCAATTCGTAAAAATATTTATTTCCCTGCCGATGGCTGTAATCCAAAAAGGATTCTGCTTCGTTTGATTTTTCAAGATAATCATCCAGTAAAGTCCGAATAACATCCGGTCCACGTTTACTTGGCACTTTTAATACTTTATCAGCAATGCGACCTTCCCCACTTCCCAATACACCTCCTCCAATCAATACCTGAAGCGCAGGAATTACCTGGCCCTTTATTTTAAGTGAGCTTCCATGAAAACCAATTGATGCCATGCCATGCTGGCCACAACTATTCATGCATCCGCTGATTTTGATAGTAATTTCCTTATTGTTTAAAAATTCAGGATACTCTTCTTCTATTAGTTGAGATAAAACAAGAGCAGTTCCCGTACTATTACTTATACCCAGGTTGCAGGTATCTGTTCCGGGGCAGGCTGTGATGTCCGCCACACTTCCAAAGCCGGCGGTCCCAAAACCTTCTTCCGCCAATACATTATATATATATTCCAGGTACTCAGGTTTCACAAACCGGAATTGCAATCCCTGGTTAATGGTCACCCGAACATCATCCGCAATCACATTTTTTAATTTTTCTATTAACCTGCGGCTGACATCGGAACCGATATTTCCATTTGGCACCCTGACATATACCGCAAAATATCCTTCTTGTTTTTGCGGAACCACATTTGTTTTTTTCCAGAGTTCGTACTTAAATGTATTTATCGTGAGGCGTGAATCGTGAGACCTGAGTACAGCATCCTTTTCAAACTGTTTCTCACTCACGACTGACGACTCACGACTCAAGTCTACTTTATATCTCTGGTGTGTCAATGCGTTTTGTTCTTCAACTACCAGTTCATTGAAAGCATCAATGCCAATTTTTTGAATCAGGAATTTTATACGTGCCTTATGACGGCTGTTTCTCTCACCATGCCTGTCAAAAACTCTTAATACAGCTTCCAGATAAGGGATTAATAAATCTTCTTCCAGAAATTCATGTGTAGTAATTGCTAAATGGGGTTGAGCACCCAGCCCGCCACCTACCATTACTTTAAATCCTCTTTGTTCTATCCCGTCTTTCAATTTTATTCTAGGAATAACACCTAGATCATGCATGAATATCAATGCAGAATCTTTTTCACTGCTGGAAAAAGCAATCTTAAATTTTCTTCCCATTTCCTGGCATAAGGGTTTACGCAGAAAATATTCAAACATAGCATGCGCATAAGCTGTTACATCAAAAGGTTCATCAGGATCAATGCCAGCCATATCAGAAGCAGTGATATTTCTCACTGTATTGCCGCAAGCTTCACGTATAGTCACATCATCTTTTTCTAATTCAGCCCACATTTCAGGGGTGCGGTCCAGACTTACAAAGTGTATCTGTATATCCTGCCTGGTGGTAAGATGTAAATTCCCGGTTGAGTATTCATCCGAAACATCTGCAATACGTTTCCATTGTGCCAGGGTCATTTTTCCATATGGCAATTTGATACGCACCATCTGCACACCGGGTTGTCTTTGTCCATATACACCACGGGCAAGCCGGAGACTGCGAAATTTTTCTTCAGGTATCTTGCCTTCTTTGAACTCAAGAATCTTTCGTTCCAGTTCAATTATATCTTTCTCTACAAGTGGATTTTCCAGCTCAGTTCTGAAACTTTGCATGTTTAATTTTTTTTACAGGATGAAGCGATACTTCTTTATTTGAATAAAAAGGTAACAGGAGCAAGCAGCAAGTAAAGCCTACTATAATAGTAGACTAAAGCAAAAATAGGCAGGTGACCTCATTTTTCAAAAATTATTTATTAAACCGGAACGAATGTAAGTTGTGTTAAAGCAATGAGAAAATAATTTAATAAATTTTTATTAGTCTACTAAATAAGTAGGGAAATGTATTATCTTTACTGCCTCTTATTTCCTAACAGGGTTCCCGGTTATTTTTTCAGGAGAACTGAGAGTGAATGAATACCTGACAGCCAAACTGTGTAGATATGGATTATAATAACATATTCAGCAAAAAAATTAAGCATCTGAAAGAAACGGGTGCTTACCGGTATTTTCTTGAAGTGAACAAAAGTGCCCAGCACTTTCCGCATTTTTATTTTACAAATGCCGATGGATTGCAACGATCTGCTGTGAACTGGTGCAGCAACGATTACCTGTGTATGAGTACCCGGGAAGATGTGATTGCCAAACTGTCTTTTACATCACACCGCAGTGGTACCGGTAGTGGAGGTACAAGAAATATTTCCGGTACTACCAATCATCATAAGGAGCTGGAGTCAACGTTGGCTCATTGGCATAAAAAGGAAGCGGCTTTGTTATTTAATGGTGCTTACCAGGCCAATGTGACTACATTGCAAACCCTGGGAAGACAAATTCCAGAACTTATTTTTATATCCGATCAGCGAAATCATGCTTCAATTATTGAAGGATTGCGTGCAGCCGGAAATGAAAAAAGAATTTTCCGGCACAACGATGCTTCTCATCTCGAAGAAATTTTACAATCATTGCCAATTGAAACTCCAAAGCTGGTGGTTATTGAATCGGTTTATTCCATTTCAGGAACGGTAGCCCCGGTAAGACAAATTGTTGAGTTGGCAAAAAAATATAATGCTTTAACTTATGTTGATGAAGTTCATGCTGTAGGACTTTATGGAAAAAGCGGGGCAGGAATTTTTGAACAGGAAGATCTGCAGGAAGAAATTGATATCATCAATGGTACGTTATCCAAAGCAATTGGCGTATTCGGCGGGTATATTGCCGCAGCAGCAACTATCATTGATTTCATCAGAAGTTTTGGAAGTGGTTTTATTTTTACTACTTCATTGCCACCAGCTATATGCAGTGCTGCCAATAAAAGTATTTTGCAGATACAGGCCCAGCCTGAACAGAGAAAAGAATTTCATGAAAATGTTCAACTTTTAAGAGAGGCATTGCTTTTGAATGAAGTTGAATTCACTCCAAACAATTCACATATCACCCGCATCCCGGTACGAAATGCAATAAAGTGCAGAGAAATTGCAGAAAGGTTATTGATAGAACAGGGAGTCTATTTACAGCCCATCAATTTTCCAACAGTTCCAAAAGGAGAAGAGTGTTTACGTATAATTATTACGTCAAAACATCAATCCAGGCATATAAATCATTTAGCGTATAGTTTGAAAAAAATTTTGAATGGACAAGATCAGGCTTACAGGCCGGAGTTCCCGGCTTTCATTTTTGCAGATGGAATTGGCGAAGCATAAGATTGAAATTGCTTTTCCCAAAATTTCTGTGGAGATACTTGCAGGCAGCAGTCGTGGCGATGCCTTGCAGGATATTCCTTTACAGACTGTAGAAGGAACTGATTTTTTTACACAGGAGATCTTTGAAAAACTGGCTGCTGGGGAAGCCGATATTGCTGTTCATTCTTTAAAAGATATGAGCAGCGAACATTTTTTTGGCACGAATGTTTTTGCTGTGATTGACAGGGATGATACAAGGGATGTGGCCATTTTTAATAAAACGGTTTTGGAAAAAATAAGTAATGGCAAGTCAATTATCGTTGGCACCTGCTCTCCAAGAAGGGAAGAGATGGCAACAATATTTTTACAAAAAGCATTACCACAAATGAACAACTTGTTTAAAGTAACTACAAAAAATATCAGGGGAAATGTGGATACCAGGTTAAGAAAACTGGATAACGGAGAATATGACGGAATTATATTGGCCACTGCGGGATTGAACAGGTTGTTAAAAAGTAAAGCAGATGCTGAAGCAATAAAATATTTATTGCAGGATAAATTGCTAATGCTTTTACCCCTGATTGAATGCGTGCCGGCACCTTGCCAGAGTGCTATTGTAGCTGAAGCAAATCCGGCAAACAAGAAAGCTCTGGAGATAATAAAAAATATTAATGAAGAAAATTTATATGCGGATTGCTTTGCTGAAAAAAAAGAAGCAATTAAATATGGAGCAGGTTGTATCCAGAAGTTTGGCGTAACAACAATTGATACCAGGAACGGAAAATATATTTATGCTGCGGGCAAAGATGCAGAAGGAACTGAATTTGTAAAGTGGAATCAATTGCCAGAGATCAAAATTGAGGAAACCAAACTATTTGTGTCAACAGAGGTTATGAAAGATTTTTTTGATTATGAGTGGAATGAAGAAGAGATAAAAATTGACAAACCAGTTGTATTTGTAGCTAATTATAAATCTATTCAGAATAGCTCAATAGAATTGCCGGAGTTGAACGGAGCGTCACAAGAAAAGTTTAATAGAAATTCTCAGCTGGCTTCCAAAATAATTTTAGCATCTGGCACCAAGACATGGTTTGAATTGGCCAAAAAGGGTTACTGGGTGACAGCCAGTGCCGATGCATTGGGATTTGAATTTCTATTACCTGCTTTACAAATGCCACTTTTAAACATTCAACCAGCGGAAATTTGTATTCTTACTCATGAAGAAGCAGTAAAAAGATGGCAAAGAAAAGGATATGATGCAGTAAGTAATTACAAACTCATTTCAAAAGATCATGAAAGCATTCAGCAATCAATTGCAGCAGCGGATTCAATCTTCTGGAGCAGCTTTTCTCAATTTGAATTTTATGGCAAGTATGCTAAAGCGAATTTAAAACATTTATGCGCAGGCGGTGAAACTGCAGAACTATTGAAAGAGGCCGGAGTTGTGCCTGTAATTTTTCCAACAATTAAATCATTTCAACAGTGGAGAAACTCTTCTATCCAATCACACAGCGTCGCCTGAGAGCCGATACACATATAAGGGAGCTGACAGCATCCGTAAAGCTTTCGCATAAAAGTTTTATACAACCACTTTTTGTGGAAGAAGGAATTTCTGTTCCCAGAAATGTTCAAGGAATGCCGGGAATAGAGGTTGATACAGTTTCTACCATTTTATATACAATTGAACAATGTATTGAAGGAGGAATAACTAAGTTTTTGCTTTTTCCTGTTCCCGGAAAAAAAGATGAAAATAATTTTGATTTCTCTTTCACGGTTTCAGTTGTAAAGAAGATCAGGGAACAATTCGGTAAAAATATTTGGCTGTCAGTTGATGTATGTCTTTGTAGTTACACAACACACGGGCACTGTGGAATATTGAATGATGATCATTCAGCTTTGCTCAATAATAAAACTGTTGAAGTGTTGAGTAAATATGCAGCGCTGCTGGCAAATGCCGGCGCTGATTGTATTGCTCCCAGTGATATGATGGACGGACGCATAGCTGCAATAAGAAATATGCTGGATGCTTTGTCATATGATAAAGTAAGCATCATGAGTTATTCGGCAAAATTCAGTTCGCAATTTTATGGTCCTTTTCGTGATGCCTGTCACTCTGCACCAAATACAAATGGATTTAAAAACCGGAAAAGTTACCAGTTGTCGCCGATGAACATTAATGATGCAATTGCCTGCAGTTTACGGGATGAAAAAGAAGGGGCGGATATTTTAATGGTAAAGCCAGCGGCACTTTATACCGATGTAATTGCAGCATTGAAGCAGCATACGCTAAAGCCGGTTGCTGCATATCATGTAAGCGGAGAATATGCAGCCATAGAATCTATGGCAGAAAAAGGATTGCTTAACAGGGAAGCTGCACAGCTGGAAGTTTGGACCGCTTTAATAAGAGCCGGTGCAGACATAATTATTTCCTATGCAGCGAAACATGCAAAAGAATGGATTGAAAGAATGGAGTATTAAGTCTGTTTTATTATTTCTCTGCATGGGAGAGGAGAGTAAAACACAAGATCAGCTTTAAGATGATTATTTTATAAATACAATTTTGAATAAATATATATTGATCATACCGGTATTAATAGCAACGACAAAACTAAAAGCGCAGCGACCTGAAACAGGTGGCTGGTTTACTTTACAACTACCAGTAAATATTACAAAACACTGGCAATGGCATAATGATGCCAGCTATCGGACACTGGGAGTATCTGCTGCACCGATACAATATTTATATAGAACCGGCCTGAGATATAATTATAACAGACAATGGAGCTCTGCAGCAGGACTTGCTTTTTTTTCAACAAGAACGGTTTTTTCAAAAGCCAATCATGAATTCGGATTTGAGTTCAGAACCTGGGAAGAGGTAATTCGTCAATGGACATTAAAAAACCAGCTTCTGGTTCAGTTCAGGCTTAGAACTGAACAGCGATTTTTTTCTGCAACAAATGTTTCTGGAAAATATACAGCGCATCGATTTCGCTTTCGAACAAGAATTACCAGGTCATTAAATGAAAAATTGAGTTTGCAGGTGGCAGATGAAATCATGCAACAACAGGCCAATGATAAATTTTCCTTTAACCAGAACAGGCTGATGATTTCTGTAAATTATCTTTTGAAAAATAATATTCAGATACAAGGAGGCTATATGTGGTTACGTTGGCCAACGGAAGATCAGCATATAGTAATGCTGGGATTGATAAAAAACATTTCCTTGCATGGAAACTAAAACAGTAATAAATAAGAACAACCTCTACCCGGTTTTTTTAAAACTGGAGGATTTGGACTTGCTTTTAGTAGGAGCCGGTAATGTTGGCCTGGAGAAACTGAATTCTTTACTTTCTAATTCTCCGGAAGCAAAGATCACAATCGTAGCACCGGTTATAAAAGACGAAGTAAGAAAGTTGCTGCAAAGTCATCCATCCTGCACTTTAGTTCAACGTTCATTTGAAGAGCCCGATCTGGATGCCAGAGATTTGGTTGTGCTGGCAACAGATGATAAGGAATTGCATAAAAGAATCAAGTTGCTCGCAAAAGAAAAAGGAATCCTGGTAAATGTGGCAGATACACCGGAGCTCTGTGATTTTTATCTCGGCAGTATTGTTCAAAAAGGGAATCTGAAAATTGCCATTTCAACAAACGGCAAATCACCTACGGCTGCTAAAAGAATTAAGGAAGTATTGAATAAAGCATTACCGGCAGAACTTGATACGGTGATTGAAAACCTGCACAAGGTAAGGAATAAGCTGAATGGCGACTTTGAATACAAAGTAAAAAAGCTGAACGAGATCACGAAAGTGCTGGTTGAAGATGCTGAGAAAAATAACCGTTGGCGAAAACTGGCAACTTACTCATTGCTGGCATTTGCTTTTATGCTGATCGGGTATTTTATTTTTTCCTATTTGCCTATTCAAAAATTGGCTGATGATACATATAAATGGTACCAGACCCTGGACAGTGCATTTCCGATTATGTTGCTGGCAGGTTTTCTTGCACAGATGGTAGATGGCGCATTGGGAATGGGTTATGGTGTAACCAGTGCCACAATTTTACTATCTGCCGGGGTGAATCCGGCAGCAATCAGTGCAAGTATTCATACTGCAGAAATGTTTGCAAGCGGCGCATCAGGATATAGTCATTATAAATTCGGTAACGTAAATAAAAAATTATTTAAAGCATTGCTTATTCCCGGGATACTTGGAGCAATTGCCGGCGCCATCATGCTGGTGACATTGGGAAATCAATACGGAAATTTAATTCGTCCAGTAATTGCCGGATATACATTGATTCTTGGAATAAAATTTATTTTGAATGCATTTAAAGATAGAAAACCGCAGAAAAAATTTAAACGCTACAGGCTATTGGCCGGTGTGGGTGGATTTTTTGATTCCTTCGGAGGCGGAGGTTGGGGTCCCATTGTTACCAGTACATTAATTAATAATGGACGCAGTCATAAATATGTTGTGGGTTCAGTAAGCCTGACTGAATTTTTTGTAACACTGGCAAGTGCCTTTACTTTTTTTACCTTGATCGGGGTCAGTCATTGGCAAACTATTCTTGCCCTGATGATTGGGGGTTTAGTTGCAGCCCCGATAGCAGCAAAACTTGCCGGAAAACTTCCAAAGAAAACAGCCTATATTTTATTGGGGATTCTTGTTATTTTCTGGAGTATCAGAATTCTTATAAAACTCATTTGATTGTTTTATTCGTTTTTTTCAACTTTCTTAATTGCTGAAGTAAAGCACTCAGGTCTTTTGGTAAAGGGGCTTCCAGCTTCAGGGTTTTACCATCCTGATCTGTCAAAGCTAAACTCAGGGCATGTAAAGCAAGCCGGTTAAGAATTGGCCTTTCTTCCAATTCATCTTTTGATAAATTGTATTTTGGTTTCAGCGAAGAAAGTAAAACGGGTTTTCCATCACCATATATTTCATCGCAAACAACAGGGTGGCCAATATATTTTGCATGTACCCTGATCTGGTGAGTTCTCCCGGTATGAATTTGAAATTGCAGCCAGGAATA
Source organism: uncultured Chitinophaga sp. (assembly GCA_964581455.1). Taxonomy (GTDB): domain Bacteria; phylum Bacteroidota; class Bacteroidia; order Chitinophagales; family Chitinophagaceae; genus VBAS01. Next base: position 33,921 of record CAZOOT010000026.1, read on the forward strand.
AACTTTAAAATTTTCCAAAACCCTGTAATCCGTCAATGACGCCTTCCCGTTTCTGTGTATGTTCATTGTTCCTTTTTTTCCGGGATTTTCTGCAATGGGGGCATTAATATTTCCTGTTTCACCGGAAACAGAACCTAATACCAATCCCTGGTATATTTTTTCAGTTTGTCTTTCTTCGAATTGAATGGAAAGATGACGGTGTGCTATTTCGTTTTTTGCAAAAACGATCACTCCGCTGGTGTCTTTATCCAGGCGATGTACAGTGAGGATATTTTCATATTTTTCCTGGAGTAATCTTTTTAAGGAAACATCTTTTCCTTCACGATCGGGTATGGATAAAAGACCCGAAGGTTTATTCAGGGCTACTATATTTTCATCTTCGAAAAGTATCAGCTTTTTTAATTGCATTTTCTATTTTGGAATTCTGATAAGTCCCCTTCAGGTAAATCCGGGGGCTGGGGGTTTATTTTCCTTTTCTGAAATGTTTCAAATCACGAACTTCTTTTTCATTTAA
>CAZOOT010000027.1:0-34254 GCA_964581455.1 uncultured Chitinophaga sp.
TCTGCTGCATCAGCCATGGTAAAGGCAATCATTTTTCCGTCACGGCTCCATTCATAATTTCCCACACTGGTTTTTACTTCCGTTATTTTTTCTGCTTCGCCACCTGCCACTGGCAGTATATACAGATTGTTCTTGCTGTCTCTTGAGGAGGTGAACGCAATCAATTTACCATCAGGACTCCATTTTGGATTGGAAGAATTTTTATCGCCTTTGGTTAATTGAATGGCATTGCTCCCGTCTGCATTACATAACCAGACCTGGTTGATGTATTCGCTACGGTCATCAGTCATCACCGCTTCCCGAACGGTATAAACCACTTTGCTGCCATCGGGAGATGCAAGTACAGAACTGATGTTTTTTAATTTAATAGCCTGTTCGGGGTTCCAGTTTTTTTGGGCAAATGCAACAATGGGTAATAGACAACAGGCAACAAGCAGGTTTCTCAGTTTCATAACTGGTTTGTTTTTAAATTAAAAAAATAGCGGACAGGTTAAAAAGTATTCAGTGGGTGGTTAGAGTATACAAGTTAGTAAGCTGGAAGAAGAAAAACAAACCGGTTTAGTTCGGCCTCTAAATCCCCTAACGGGGGCTTAACATGGCTATTTTTCAATCAGCATACCATATCCGTCGAATAAAACTTCCATTTCCTCTGCCAGCGCATACATAGCCTCTACCCATTTAGTTAGACTTTCTTCATCAATTTTCATCAAGGGAGTAGCTCCAATAATTGACCATTGAGCTGCAGATCTTTCAAGACCATAAACATGGTAGCTGAGTTTGGATAATTCAATGGCCAAGTTTGAGCCCTTATCTTCCGAATCGGAATAAAAGAAATATTCTACTTGCTGCAGATGGCCGTTTTCCCTCCATATTTTTTTGAAAGCGATAACAGTTTATTGACAATCTTATGGTACATGACAATAATTTATTAATTTCTGAACTAGTTCACCTAACCTCGCCTTACCCAAAAAATATTTTCTAATTCTATGAAAAATGGACCGGTGTTTCCGGAAAAAAGGGGCTATAAATCTTTGGCAGGAATTTTTTTTATTTTACCATTTTTATCGGCAATAACCAAGTAGGAGTTTTTTGCCTTCGTTTCGGCAATAACATTTTTAATGGCTTTGTCTAATGCCACTTTTATTTTATCACTCAAATCCTCTGTTTTTTTTGCAGTACTCATATTGTTGAAATAATATTAAATAAGTCTATGTTAAAAATTTTCTTTCCCCCATCTACACTTTTTGCAACAAGAACATATGCGCTGCCTGAGTTATCATAAAGATACCACGCCTTTGATTCATCTGCATATTTGGAAAAATTTTTCAACCCCTTGTAATACCTCCTTTCAATTACTTCCTTTGGAATGTTGTGCCCACCCTTGCTTACTCTGATGGCAACTCTCTCAACTGCAAGCTCTGCGCTATTCAGGTAAACAAAAAAGAAAATGACTCCAAATCCTTTCTCTTTTGCCTTTTTAATAAAATTTAGATAGGCAAGTCCGGAAAGTGTTGTTTCAAAAGAAAAGCTTTGATTTTCCTCAACTAGCTGATCTAACCTTTCCAGCATTATTCTTCCCGCCTGAAATGCAACGCCTGTTGGATTAAATGGAGACAGTCCTCTTGCAATCTCATCGGCATTCACAAACTCAACCGTTTTAAAAACTTCCGGCAAGAGATTATAGGCTGCAGTTGTTTTTCCTGCGCCATTGCATCCTGCTATAATAAAAATATCAGGCATAACTAATAGTACTAATAATTCAATAGTTTATTAACCATTTCATTTAATCTCCCCCACGCCATCCTTCGCTGAGCTCAGGATGACAATTCAAATTAAAAATTAATCAGCTTTTGTATTGTTTCATCCAACCTTGATCTGGCCATAAAATTATTCTCCAACTCCATGTTAAATGGAACCGGTGTATCCAATGATGCACATCGCAGCACTGGTGCATCTAAAAGGAAAAAACAATGCTCGGCAATCCAGGCAGCAATCTCTCCGCCAATACCTCCAATCAATGTGTCTTCATGCAGTATTAATACTCTTCCGGTTCTTGCCACGGAAGCACGGATGGATAAATAATCCAACGGAGCCAATGTTCGCAGATCTAAAATATCAATAGAAATTTCCGGATGCTCTGCAGCATAATCTTCGGCCCAATGTACACCTGCACCGTATGTGATGATTGAGATTTCCTCTCCGTCTCTTACATGTCTTGCCTTACCGATTTCTATTTCATAATATTCTTCCGGCACCGGACCGCTTACTGAACGATACAAAGCTTTATGCTCAAAATACATGACCGGGTTTGGATCATTGATAGCAGCAATTAATAATCCTTTTGCATCCATAGGCGTAGAAGGATAAACTACTTTGAGTCCGGGTGTTTTGGTAAACCATGCTTCATTGCTTTGAGAATGAAAAGGACCTGCACCAACTCCTGCGCCAGTCGGCATCCGAATCACTACATCGGCATTTTGTCCCCAGCGGTAATGGATCTTTGCAAGATTGTTGATGATCTGGTTGAAACCAACAGTTACAAAATCGGCAAATTGCATTTCCATCATACTCTTATATCCTTCCAGCGATAAACCTAATGCAGCACCAACAATTGCGCTTTCACATAGCGGTGTATTTCTTACTCTTTCTTTTCCAAATTCATTTATAAATCCTTCGGTGATCTTAAATGCCCCGCCATACTCTGCAATATCCTGACCCATCAGGATTAAGTTAGGATGATGTTGCATGGATTGATGAAGACCTTCTTTAATGGCGTCAATGAGCCGGTGCCCCCCCACCCCCCGAAGGGGGGATTTGCCATCGCTCAAACCCGCTAATTGAATTTCATTTTGTTCTTCGTCAGTCAGGATATGTGCGGATGATAAGCCCTCCCTTCGGGAGGGTTTGGGTGGGCAGTAAACATCCTCCATTTCCTCTTCTGTATCCGGTACAATTATCTTCGTGTCAAAACCTGTTTCTAATTCGCTTTCAATTTTATTTTTAAATTCATTTTTTATATCTGCTACCTGCATTTCAGAAAGCACTCCGGATGTAATTAAAAAATTTTGATAGTTTTTAATCGGGTCCTTCAGTTCCCATATTTTAAAAAGATCCGGCGGCACATATTTGGTACCACTCGCTTCTTCATGACCCCGCATCCGGAAAGTCATGCATTCAATCAAATATGGTTTTTGATTTTTAATGCAATATTCACGAACGCCTTTAATGGTATCATATACATTCAGCAAATTATTCCCATCAATGGATACTGCTTCCATTCCGTATCCTTTGGCTTTATCTACAAGACTGATGCAGCGATATTGTTCATTTACCGGTGTACTTAGTCCATATCCATTATTCTCAATAATAAAAATTACCGGCAGATCCCAGACAGCTGCTACATTCAGCGCTTCATGAAAATCTCCTTCACTGGTACCACCTTCACCGGTAAAGGCAAGGGATACTTTGTTTTGTTTTTTTAGTTTATAAGCCAGGGCTACTCCATCTGCAATGGCGAGTTGCGGGCCCAGGTGAGAGATCATTCCACAGATATGATGTTCTTTGTTTCCAAAATGAAAACTCCTTTCTCTTCCCTTGCTATACCCGTCTTTTGCACCCTGCCATTGTTTGAATAATTTATGTAGTGGCATATTTCGGGTAGTGAATACGCCAAGGTTTCTGTGCAAAGGCATGATCCATTCATCTTGTTGCAAAGCCAGTGTTGCCCCGACAGCAATAGCTTCCTGGCCGATCCCGCTAAACCATTTGGAGATTTTTCCCTGGCGCAAGAGTACCAGCATTTTCTCTTCGATCATGCGTGGCCAGAGTAATGAACGGTAAAACTGAATTAATTGTTCGTTGGATAGATCTTTTCTGTCGAAAGTCATGTTGCGAATTTCCTGTATTCAACCTGAATTAACAAAGAAGCACTCTTTTATTCCTTCTCTTTTCTTTGTTTGTCTTCTGCCCGAAATAATACAGAGGTGATCAGGGTAAGAAGTAAGCTGAAAAGGAGGCCCCAGCCAAAACTATCAATAGAAAAACCAGTAACCCAGTCGCTTGCCAGTAATACAGTAATGGTATTAATGATAAATAAGAACAAACCAAAAGTGATGAGTGTAATCGGGAAAGTGAGTATGATCAGCAAGGGTCTTAAAAAAGCATTCAGCAATCCGAGAACAATGGCAAACCAGATAGCCGTACCATATTTATCTACATGTACACCGGCTAGCAGCTGTGCCAGTATGAAGGCGATGGCAGCTGTTACCAATAATCTTAATATTAATTTCATTTTAAGTTTTTTTATTAAACAACCACCAATTCAAAAAAATCTCCGGGATTCAAATATTTCTTAGCCATTTCCTGCAGCTCTTCCGGCGAAACTGTTCTGATACATTCAATGGCTTCGTAAAAATGTTTTTCATTTAAATTATTAAGTATATAATTTTTCCAGCGGGCAATGATCTGGAAAGGGCCATCCAACCCACCAAGTATTGAACCCATCATATAATTTCTTACCAGTTTCATTTCATCTTTTCCTACAAGCTCCTGCTGCAATAGTTTCATTTCCTTATAAATCTCTTCGATAGTTGCTTCGCAAACATCCTTACCGGCTTCCGTACTGATCATCCATGCAGAATGCTGTACATGGTTTTGCAAAAAACTATGAATCCCATAAGTATATCCTTTGTCTTCCCGGATATTTTTCATCAGGCGTGATCCAAAATATCCTCCGTAAATATTATTCAGCAACATGACTTTCTGAAAATCCGGGTGATGCCTGTTGGGAAATGGCCTGGCAATCCTGATGGACCCCTGCATACCATTCTTATCATTGCTGATCCTGATCTTTTCACCGGGTGTTTTATCAGAACTGATCGGGTTGTCTGCCTTTTGAAATCCGTTCTTAAATGGCATTTTGCCAAAATGCTTATTCAACAAGGATACAAGATCTGCAGGAAGTTTTCCAGCAGTGAAGATCATACAGCTTCCTTCTTTATAATATCTATTGTAAAAATCCAGAAGTTCATCCCTGTTTAAAGCATCATACTCTTCATGTGTGGTGAATTTTCCATAGGGGTGTTTTTCACCAAACAAATAAGTATCCATCAGCCTGCTGGCAACAAAATCACTTTTCTTAAGGCTCACAGAGAGCCGTTGCTTTTGGTTTTGTTTATAGACCAGCAATTCTTCTTCCGGAAAAACAGAATCACAAATGATTTCTTCCATCACAGGCAAGAGTTTACCGATATGTTTATTTAAACAATGAAGGGAAAGTGTAGCCGTTTCATTATAACAGGCCCTGTTTAAAAAAGAACCGTAATATTCAAAATGTTCATTCAGTTGAAATGCATTCCTTTTTTTTGTGCCGTTTTTCAAAAGAAAATTTGATGTAGCTGCCACCAGGTTTTTTTCTTCAAAACAATTGCCCGAGAAAAAAACCATTTCAAGCGACATTACTTCTTCAGCACCGGCATTTACGGCATATACAGGTATGCCATTATCCAGCTCAAACTTCTCATATTTTTTCAATTCAAGATGAAAGTTAACAGCATCGGTGATCGGGGGAATCGTTTTTCTGTCTGTCATATATAATTCTGATCTCAGTTCTTCGAAAGATAATAAAGTGTGTTACTGTTCTCCGGCCGGAAAATGATCCTGCTTTCTTCCCTGATTTCCTCAACAGTTACAGTACTATATTTTTCCAGTTCGGTGTTCATCATATTTGCATCGCCAAGCAATTCATAAAAAGCAAGACTGGTGGCCCTGCTCATCAGGCTGAGATCTTCAAAGGCAATGGTACTTTCGATCTTGTTTTTTACTTTTTCCAATTCAAATACAGTCACCATTTCCAATTTCATCTTTTCTATTTCCTCTTCTACTCCCTTCTCCGCATCTTCCATTTTTATTCCCTTAACCAGCTTCCCCTCAATTACCAAAGTTCCTGCATCAATGTTACCGGTATGATAACATTCAATATTGCTGAATAGTTTTTTTTCTTTTACCAGTGACTGAAAAAGCCGGGACGATCCGCCACCACTTAAAATTTCCGTGATCAGGTCAGCGATATAATATCTTTTATCCAGCCTTGGATAAATATGCCAGCATTTATATAACGCATCCAGGGGTACTTCGGCATTTACATCCAGTTTTCTTATTTCATTTTGCGGAGGTTCCGGCTGAATTTTTCTTACATATTTTTCCCCCGATGGAATTTCTCCAAACCATTTTTCAGCAAGTGTCTTTACTCTTTCTACGGTTACATTTCCTGCCACAACCAGTATTGCATTCATGGGGCGGTAATGTTTAAAGAAAAAATTCTTTACATCATCCAGCTTTGCATTTTCAATATGAGACAATTCTTTTCCGATCGTCATCCACCTGTACGGATGCACCTTATAGGACAGCTCACGCATTTTATGCCATACATCGCCATATGGCTTGTTTAAATAATGCTCTTTAAATTCTTCGCAAACCACTTTACGTTGTACATCCAGGCTTTTTTCCCCGAAGGCCAGCGAAAGCATCCTGTCACTCTCCAGCCAGAAAGCGGTTTCAAGATTTTCTGCCGGTAATTGTATATAATAATTTGTAAGGTCGTTTGTTGTAAAAGCATTGTTTTCTCCGCCAGCTACCTGCAGGGGGCTGTCATAATTCGGGATATTGATACTACCGCCAAACATTAAATGCTCAAAAAGATGTGCAAAGCCTGTTCTTTCCGGGTCTTCATCCCTGGCGCCAACATCATACATAACATTCAACACGGCCATCGGTGTAGAATTATCCTGGTGGATGATTACCCTTAATCCGTTTGCCAATTGAAATCTTTCAAATTTTATCATAAAAAAACTGTTACTGTAAATAACAGTTTGCAAAAATAAGTTAATTGAAACAGAAGGATGTTAATGCTCAGAGAATGCTTTTTACTTTAAAATTAATTTCCATGAGTTCGCCGTTGCGGCTGATGATCATTTTTATTTTTTCTCCTATCCCCTGTAAAACGTGTTTATAATTTTGAAGACTCTGCCCAATCAGGTTATTGATCCCGACTACAAGGTCACCTTCTTGTAATCCTGCATCTGCAGCAGGAGAACCAACGGCCACATCCCCAATAATTACCTTATCATCTATCAGGTATAATTCAATACCGGAATATGCATAATCAAACTGATCTCCATAGTGGCTGTTTGGCATAAAATAAAACTCCTTCTTATGATAATTTAATATCATATTGAAACGTCTTAGCAGGTCATTGCCAAGTATGCCTCCGAGATAAGGATAAGAAGTGACATTATAGGTGTCGTCAAAAACAAAAACCGGAACCTTCCTGAATCGGTATGGGCCGATCTTTATTTCTTTCATCACTGTAAGCTCCATGTCTATTTTTCCGCCAACACCTTCGGCTTCTTTATTAAAAAAAACTCTTTTCCTGTGAAAAAAATTACTGTCATCTACAAATTCTTTACTCAGCATCAGGCACAATCCGGCGCCAACATCAAACAATAATTTTGTATTCACTGTAATATTATCCTTAATCCTTGCTGTTTGTACCGGGAGTGTTCTGAGTATTGGCTCATATAACCAGCCCCCTTTCGGATATTTTATTCTACCATTTGAGTAAACTTCAATTTTCAGGCTATCATAATTGATCTTCAAAATATAACGACTCAATAATGAATACCCGATGATTCCGTCAATTTTTTCACCATATACAGAAGTAAGAACTCCATAATCATTGATGTGGAAATTCAGACTGTCAACCGTAAGACCCGGCAACCTCAGTCTCTGGTTATACAAAAAACTTACTTTACGAACACCGGCAATGCCCAAAATAGTCATGTTGGATGGCGTAGGTTTAAGATTAAGGTATTCCACTGTTGAGGAATCAAGTGAAATACCTCCGCTTCCGGTATCCAGAATAAAATTTAAACTGTCTTCAAAGTTTTCAAATAGCGCCTTTAATATTACCACACCTCCTGTAAGCTGTCTGAATTTGAAAGATGTAATTTTTGTTGCTTCGGGTTCCACAAATTGCTCTTGCGAAAAAATTTCAAGGGAAATAATGAAGGAAAGAAATAACAATAATGTACCCGGCTTTTTCATAATTACATTTCTTTTGTTACATCGCTCCGAAGGAGCCTTTCAAATGAGTTCTTCGGACCTATGGACAATCTTGCACTTTAAGTTTTCTGTTTACCAAGTTAAGACGTCTGGCTGAATCTATACGCTGCATTGGTTTCTCCTGAAGATAACTTTTATATCCTATTTGGATTTACCCGGGCCATCATTGGTTTTTTGTTAGTTCCGGATGACCCTTTGTTACGTATTTTTGTACGCTCAATTAAAGATATAACATGCAATTGAATGAACTATTTGATAAAGCGGCAGAATTTGGGTTCCTGAATAAAGAAGAAGGTGTTTTTTTATACGAAAATGCTCCGCTTGCCGACCTCATGTTTCTGGCAGATGAGCTGAGAAAAAAACAGGTACCACATGGAAAAGTAACCTGGCAAATCGATAGAAATGTAAACACGACCAATGTATGTATTGCCAATTGTAAGTTTTGTAATTTTTATCGGATACCCGGCCATGCCGAAGCATACATTACAGATATGCCCACCTATCGGAAAAAAATTGAAGAAACAATAAAGTATGGTGGTGATCAGCTTTTGTTGCAGGGCGGCCATCACCCCGAACTGGGTTTAGATTTTTATGTCAATACTTTCAAACAGATCAAACAGGAATATCCTGACATAAAATTACATACACTCGGACCCCCGGAAGTAGCGCATATTACCAAGCTGGAAAAATCAACACACAAAGAAGTGTTGACTGCATTGAAAAATGCTGGAATGGATTCTTTGCCCGGTGCCGGTGCAGAAATACTAATTGACCGTGTAAGAAGATTGATCAGTAAAGGAAAATGTGGCGCACAGGAATGGCTGGATATTATGCATGAAGCACATAAATTAAATATCACTACTTCTGCCACGATGATGTTTGGTCATGTTGAGACAATTGAAGAACGTTTTGAGCATTTGATAAAAATCAGAGAAGTGCAAAGCCGCAAACCAGAAAATGCAAAAGGATTTCTTGCATTTATTCCCTGGACTTTCCAGGATGTAGATACATTGCTTGCAAAAATCCGGGGTGTACAAAACTTAACAACACCTGAAGAATATATCCGCATGATTGCAATCAGCCGCATTATGTTACCGAATATTAAAAACATACAAGCCAGCTGGCTCACAGTTGGCAAACAGGTGGCGCAACTTTGTTTACAAGCCGGCGCCAATGATTTTGGCAGTATCATGCTGGAAGAAAATGTAGTGAGTGCAGCCGGTGCTCCGCATCGTTTTACCTATAAATCCATCCAGGAATCAATTCGTGAAGCCGGATTTGAACCACAACTGCGCAATCAGCAATATGAGTGGAGAGATATCCCCGAATTCATCGAAGAGCAAGTGATTGATTATTGATTGTTGCTTAACATTCCTTTTGCCATTCATTGGGTAACTTGCACCCATGTATCGTTCTATTCTTTTTCCTTTAGTATTTATTCTGATTATCATTGGCAGTTGCAGAAGCAAGGAAAAACAGGTGGACATTGAAACGGATTTGTGGGCTACTCCGCATACCATTCTTGCCTGGAAGATAAATGCTGATTCAATGATAATGACAAGAGACATTAATATCCCGGACAGTATTGTAACCATCCAGCGGATCATAAATGGCTTAAATGTAAAATACCCCTCTGTACATATCGTGTTTATTAAACAAAGTGGTGACACAGCTTTTATCGCTGTGCCGGATGCAGCCTATCTCGGAGAGCAAATGGGAGATGCCGGCGCCGGAGAATGGTATGCTGATGCAGTCATTAATCTCACTTCTGTTCCGGGAATAAATTTTGTTTCTTTTGAAATGGCCCTGCATAACCATGCATCCAGTGGAGTTATAAACCGCAATCAATATCAAAAGTGGCGGAAGAGATAGAAACCCGAAAAAATATATTAATCCCAAATCCAAAAAAATAAAACAGAACATGAATAAAAAACTTTCCTGGCTTCGAAAAGCCGGTATTGCAGAAGGAATTTCTTTCCTGGTTTTAATGGGTATTGCAATGCCTTTAAAATATTTTTTTCAGCAGCCAATGGCTGTTTCTGTTTTTGGCTGGATTCATGGAGTTTTGTTTATACTTTTTATATTTCTTGCATGGGAATATAAAACGGATAAAAATAAAAGCATGGGCTGGTTTGCTGCAGCATTTGCAGCAGCGCTGTTACCAGCCGGAACTTTTTTCTTTGATAAAAGATTAAAAAAAGAAGAACAGAAAAATTAATTACTGTTGTTCTGTATTTTCTTCACTAATTACAGAAGGCACATTTATATTCCCACCATAAAAAATTGCATTCAAAAAAAGTTTATTGGTTCCATACCAGGTGCCGCGGAAATTCGGATCATCGGTAAACATGATCACCCTGCCACTGCCCTCAGCTCCCACTACTATGGATGCAGAGCCTTTAACTTTTTTCAATGTAGTTGGATGAATATATCCGCCAATCAAAGGATCGGCTGTGTATTGTGATACCGTACTGTAAGGGTTTGTGCTGGGTTGTAAAAAAGTTAACCCGTTTCTGTAAACAGATACTTTTCTGTTGGTAAATCCAAACCCGATCGGATGCGTAGTATCCAGGTCAATTTGAAAGATGGAGCCACCCATGGCCTTAGCACCTTCTATATGCACAGCATTATCAAAATTCTGACGAACAGGAGTTCCTTTTGCTGTATCAACTGGCAATAATTTTTCTTTTGTAAAACCGTTCTTTATCACCCACTCAGTTCCTGATTTAATAGTGATAATCGTATTCCCTGCCTGTACCCAGGTTTTTATTTTATCTGTAGCAGCTTTATCAAGTATGGAATAGTTTCCCGAAACCATGATCAGGGTATTATATTTACTCAAGTCTGCACGACTAAAATTCAGAATATCCAATTTTGTAATGGGCATTTGTAAACGCTCATCCAGTAAATGCCAGATTTCCCCTGCCTCGGTTGCCGCTACTCCTGTGCCGATGATCATGACAACTTTGGGTTCTTTTATTGGACGTACATAATTACTACCCAGGTCAATTCCACCAGAATTATATCCTGAACTGACACTATAAACTGTGCAATTGGATTCCCTGTAAGCATTACTTACCGATTTATACAATGAATCTGTTGAAATTTTTTGCTGTTGAACAGAAATTACAATACTGCCATAGCCAAAATTTTTATTCTTGCCATTAATATTAACCGTAAAAGGTCTGAAAGCCGACTGTACAATAACTCCTGCGTTTTGTAAATGAAAAATTGCTTTATGTATATTATAATCAGTATTGCTCATTACATAGGCATAATCACTTTTTCCGGGAATCGTTGTTTGTAATGCAGGCAGGCTGGTGATTTTTTTCCCTGCATTGTAAGCCGTCTTTATTTCTGAATAAGGCAGATTATATGCATGAACCAGACTCCATGCTGATGCATCATAAAAAGAACTGTCAATGTAAGTGATCTGTTTTTCAAAAACAGATTTTACCATGATATAGTTATTCTGATCTGCCGGAACATAATAATCTTTGCCCTCTGTATTATTTCCTGCTTCATATACATCTATCTCATGCATCAGCAACATACTTACAAAAGCTCTTGTTCTTGTTTCATCATTTGCGTCACCAAACAAATATCCTTTTATGCTTGATTTGGTTGCCTGCTCTTTTGCAACCCGGTAAAATTCTTTTCTCATTTTCAGCAGCAATGCTTTTTCTGCCAAAGATGCTCTTACTGTTGTGAGTGCACCTGTGAATTGATTCCTGATGGTGAATGCAAATGTCAGCGGGATAGTATTTGTTTCCTGTACATGGCCACGGCTGCTGGCTTGCTCAAACAAAAATCCGGCACCACCATAAAAATTGATATAGCTGCTGCCATAGCCCGGATATAATTTATCATAAGACTCTTTTGTATAATACAATGAGCCGAGCTTATCGGTGGCTTTTGAATAATACTCTGCGTATTTAGGATAAATAGTTTTGTAAAGAAAATCCGGAACAATCGGATTATTGCTGGCATCTTCTCCCGGATCAAAATAGAAAGTAGAATTGCTTCCCATTTCATGATGATCCGTTTGTACATAAGGACGCCATTGATGGAAAAATTTTATTCGGTTTCTTGTTTCAGGAAAAGTTCCCAGGAACCAATCACGGTTCAGATCAAACCAATAATGATTAAAACGGCCACCAGGCCAAATTTCTGTATGTTCTCTGTCTATCGGATCAGCCACCACTGGTGAAGCTTTGTGCATATTTGCCCAGTGACTATGCCGGTCTCTGCCATCGGGATTAATCACAGGATCCATCAGTATCACCATATCATTCATCCACTTTTTTGTTTCATCAGTTTCTGATGCAGTTAAATAATAAGCCGTGAGCATGGCCGCTTCACTGCTGGATGGTTCGTTACCATGAACATTATATCCCAGATGAATAACCAGGGGAACATTTTCGGTGTTTCCGGTTAACTGCCCCGCCAAATGTTCTTTACGAATTTCTTCCAGTCGCTGATGATTGGCTGGCGAAGTGAATATGGCAGTTATTTGGAGACGATGCTCATAGGTTTCTCCAATAATTTGAAAGCTTACCCTGTCTGAAAGCCGATCGAGTTCTTTAAAATATTCTACCAGTTTATCATGCCTTGTATGATGGGTGCCGATGGCATATCCCAGGAATTTTTCGGGAGTAGGAATGGCAGCATTAAAATTTCCTGTATTGGGATAAAAATAATCAGCCTGTGAGATGCCGGCAATAGTTATCAATAGTAGGCAATAGACAAAAAGTAGTTTCTTAAGCATAGTGTTTGTTTTGATTGTAAGAAGCTTAAAGCTAAAGAAAATACCTGTTCAGGATGAAACCTTTTGTCAAAGTTTCTATTTAAGTTATTTTATTTATCCGATAACAAACCGGTAACCAATTCCTTTAATAGTAATAATTTCTACGGAAGAGTCCTCTTTTAAATAACTGCGAAGTTTGGTGATATACACGTCCAGGTTGCGGCTGTTGAAGAAGTTATCATTGCCCCAAAGCAGGATGAGAATGTCTTTTCTATCTATAATTTTTTCCCTGTTCTCATATAATATTTTCAGCAATTCGCTTTCCCGGTAACTGAGTTTCCGGTCTTCTTTCCCATTGCTGAGCTGCTGGCGGTTTATATGAAAAGTAAATTTTCCAAGGTTTACAGAATCCCCGGTAATCTTTTTGGGATTTTCAGATTTAATTTTTAATGCGTGTTGAATTCGTACAATAAGTTCTTCCATGCTGAACGGTTTCCGGATATAGTCGTTACCACCAAACGAAAAACCTTTTACCACATCTTCTGTCCGGGTTTTAGCAGTAAGAAAAATAACAGGTATTTCTTCATTCAGCATTCTGACTTCATCTGCAATAGCAAATCCGTCTTTGTTGGGCAGCATCACATCCAGAATACAGATATCCGGATTGATTTTTTTAAAAAGATCCACAGCTTTCCCGCCATCCGCTTCCATGACTACTTCAAAGCCGCGGCTCTCAAGGCTTTCCCTGACTATCTTTCCCAGAAACAGCTCATCTTCCACATATAATATTTTTGTTTTGCTCATACAGATTGTTTGGGAAATGTTATTTTGAATTTTGCCCCTTGTCCCGGTTGACTCTCCACGGAAATCTTTCCCTTGTGTTGCTGCACCACATGTGCCACATAGCTTAATCCGAGTCCGTATCCTTTACTATTATGTGTATCACCTGCCGGCACTCGGAAAAATTTTTCAAACACCCTGTCCTTATATGCCGGTGATATACCAATACCATTGTCAGCGAAAACAAGTTCAATGCTGTTTTCCTTTTCTTTCAAATCAATATTAACCGCTGTGTTGCCATTACCATATTTCAAAGCGTTGTCCAGTAAATTATAAACAACGCTTAACAAATGCAATCTGTCCCCCTGTAAATTTGTTTCTCCTGTACTGCTTAATGATACAGTTGCATGATGTTTTTCTATTTGCAGTTTCATGGAAGATATCACTTCCTCTATTACACTTTTCAGATCTACCGTTTCAAATTTCAGATCAATTTCCTTTTTTTCAAACATAGAAAGTTTGAGTACTTTGTCTACCAGCAGGGAGAGCCGTTGCAGCTCATTCTGTGAAATGTCAAGGTATTCTTTGGTTCGCTGAGGATCATTGATCGCATTGAAGTTTCTAAGCGCTTCTATAGCGACACCGACAGTGGCAATTGGTGTTTTTAATTCATGAGTAATATTGCTGATGAAGTCATTTTTGATTGCTGAAAGCCGCCGCTGCTTCATCAGGTTACGGTAAAGCAGTAAAAAAGAAATCATGGTAACTCCAACAAGGAATAATGAAAATAATATTGGTGAGAATAGTTTTTTTAAAAGATACATGGATGTGTTTCCAAGATTCAGCTGGTAGGTAACCGGATGAGCAAACCCAATTGTTATCCTGTCAGGTTGTTCAATTTCATTCCTCCTTATTTTTTGCAAATGAATGCTATCGTTGCTGGAGATAGAAAATGAAACGTTTAGCCCTTTGTTTAAAAAAGCTTTCTGAACAGCCGAATCAATTTCGGCGATTCTTAAAGAATCCTGCAAAGAATCAACCCGGTATAAAAAACGTACAATTTCTCCCGGAGGACCGGCTGATCTGTAACTAAATTCTTTTGCAGAATCAATTTCTGTTGCAGGGACGGAATTAGTCATCGAAATAACCATTCTTCTTTTATTCCCGTTCTGATCTGTACTTGAGTCAAAGCGAATGACCCTTTTCCTGCCCGTTTCTTCCCGCTGATTTCTGTTTTTTATAGAGTCATTTACAAGAATAAAAATATCGTTTAAATATCCCGCAGCTTCATCCCCCATCATTGCATGACGATTGGCTGATGTACTTGTTTCAGAAATTTTAACCCTGAGGTTGTTGGAAGAATCCGCAAAATAATTTCCGAGTTTTAATTTTTTTCCCTGTAAGCTCCGGATAGTTTCCCGGAAAGTAAGGTTTGCATTTTGCTCAAGATTATTTTTTTCTTTTTTAAAATTTTCTCTTAGCCAATAACCCTGAAAAAGACCGATGACTATTATTGAAACGGCCATTAAAGCCAAAAGCCCTTTCTGATGCGGTATATCACTTGATTTATTTGATAAAAGGCTATTCATTTCAAAACAAAAATAACTATTCGTGTTTTGGATTATTAAGGCCATTAACCTTTATTAACGTTAAAACAAGGTGGGTTAACTTGCAGCAAGGAAATGCTCTTATAACTTTGTCGGAACTCCTTCACCGATAAAAAAATAATTATGAAAAAGATAAACTTAGTTTTTATAGCATTATTTATGGCCGCCGCAGGTTTTGGCCAGGTAAAAGATGGCAGGATATTATTTGAAAGAACTACACAAATGCAGATCAGGATTGCTGAAGAGAACCCTGCTTTTCAGAATATGATACCCAAGGAAAGAAAAGACCGCTATGAATTACTTTTTACTGCCGGAAAAAGCTTATGGCAACCGGTGGTTGACAATAACCAGGGTGATGAAATGAGTTTTGGTGATGGTGCCGGCGCCAGAATTGTAATGAGAATGCCGGGAAGCGATGATATCACTTTTCACAATATTGCGGAATCAAGAAAAGTAGAACAAAGAGAATTGGGTGGTAAAACTTTTATAGTGGCTGACAATGTAAATAAGCTGAACTGGAAAGTAGAAGGTGAAACCAAGTCTATTCTTGGTTATCCCTGTATGAAAGCAACATCTCAACGCACACAACAAAGCATGAGAATGAATATGGATAATGGTAAAATGACCAGGGAAAGTGTTACCGACACCATGAATATTGTAGCATGGTTCACCAATGAGATACCCGGATCATTTGGACCAGAAAGCTACCAGGGACAATTGCCGGGGTCTATCCTGGAACTGGATATTAACAATGGAAGATCAAGATATGTGGCACTTGAAGTTTCTCCCAAAACTGATGTTGCTAAAATCAAAGAACCAACCAAAGGAAAAAAATTAACGGCTGATGAGTTTGCAAAAGAAAGAGAAAAGCTTTTTTCAGAAATGCAACAGAACAGCGGCGGCGGAAACCGGATCATGATCAGAAATTAATATTTATATATTGCCCTTTTTAAAACATCCTGAAAACCCGGGATGTTTTTTACTTTATGGTCATCCTGAAACTGCTGACACCATTTTCCATAAAACTTTTTTATTTTAGAAGTACTGAATTTTTTTATTAATAATTTTAATTGGGCACAATGGATCTGTCAGCCGTTATTTCAGAATTTTCAAAAAACAAAGAAGTATTCAATAGCCTTTTGAAAGGCATTAATCAAAAAGATTATTTATGGAAGAGCCTTCCTGAAAAATGGTGCTTACTCGAAATCCTTTGCCATTTATATGATGAAGAAAGAGAAGATTTCCGGGCAAGAATACAACATGTCTTTACAAATCCTGAACTTTCGTTACCGGCAATTGCTCCGGCAGATTGGGTTACAGAGAGAAAATATCTGCAACAGGATTATTCTGAAATGCTGGAAACGTTTTTAAAAGAAAGAGAAAAATCTATTCATTGGTTACAATCACTTAACAATCCGCCATGGGACAATACGCATCAACATCCCAAACTCGGACCCATGACAGCCAAATTATTTTTAAACAACTGGCAGGCTCATGATTACCTGCATATCCGCCAGATCACCAAACTGAAATACGATAGATTGAAAACATTGTCCGGGGAAGATCTGAGTTATGCAGGCAACTGGTAGGAGAGAAAATCTGTGTAGTTTGTGAGCTCTGTTTTTCTCAAAGATTTCTCAGGTTTTCAAAGAAAGAGATTTCGCCGCCTCTCCTCATCATTTCTTTTTAACTTCCATTCTGAAACGATTTTTACACCCTATCATCAAAAGAATAATGAAAAGAACCACTCAAGTTATTTGCCTGCTGTTTTTGTTTATTACTCATTCTGTTTTTAGCCAGCAGGTTTATTTTCCCGACGCCGAATGGCATACAAAAAAACCAGGCGAAGTGAAAATGAATGCTGCTATCATTGACAGCGCTGTAAGTTTTGCCTTAAAAAATGAAAGCAAAACAGATTATGATTTGCGTATCGCCAATATGAAAGCATTTGCCAACGAACCTTTTTATAAGATCATCGGTCCTACTAAAGAAAGAGGCAAACCAGCCGGCATGATCGTGAAGAACGGATACATCATTGCTCAATGGGGTGATCTGAAACGGGTGGACATGACCTTCAGCGTAACAAAAAGTTATCTATCAACCATGGCTGGCCTTGCCATAGATAATAAAATGATCCGGTCGGTGGACGACAAAGTGAATGAATATGTATGGGATGAAACATTTGATGGTGCACACAACTCAAAGATCACCTGGCGGCATTTATTAACCCAATCATCCGACTGGTCTGGAACACTCTTCGGCATTCACGACTGGGCCGACAGGCCACCCCGTGAAGGTGGTATTGACGATTGGAAAAACAGAAAAGTGAACGAGCCAGGAACTTTTTATAAATACAACGATGTCCGAGTGAACCTTCTCGCTTATTCCCTATTGCAGGTATGGAGAAAACCACTCCCGGTTGTATTGAAAGAAAAAATAATGGACCCCATTGGTGCCTCTACTACATGGAGATGGTATGGATATGAAAATTCATTTATAAATATTGACGGCACGATGATGCAATCAGTAAGCGGTGGCGGACATTTTGGGGGAGGACTTTTTATCAACACATTGGACCAGGCCAGGTTCGGATTATTGTTTTTAAGAAATGGAAAATGGAAAAACCAGCAATTGGTTTCTGAAAAATGGGTAGAAGAGGCACAACAACCTTCTGCAGCCAATAAAAATTATGGCTATATGTGGTGGCTCAATGATCAGAATGCCCTGGGTAATGTTTCTAAAAAAATATATTATGCATCAGGATTCGGCGGTAATTATATCGTGATAGACCGGGAGAATGATTTGCTGATCGTTGTCCGCTGGCTGGAACCAAACAAATTAGGCGAGATGGTGAAAATAGTAACCGGCGCCATTGAAAAAAAATGAACATATGAACACAGAGTTGATCAGGGTTGAACCCGTACTACCTTCATCAGATATTGAAAGGGATGTAACCTGGTACCGGGAGAAAACAGGATTTGAGCCTTTGTTTTATGATAAGATGTACGCAGTGTTATATCGTGAAAACATCTTTATTCACCTGCAGTGGCATGCGGATACGGATGATGATCCTTTACTGGGAGGTTCGGTAATACGGATAATGGTAAAAAATATTAAACCCATATTTGAAGAATTTGTGAAAAAAGGAACTGTAGATGAAAATAAATTCAGAACCAGGACAGCCTGGCAGACTAATGAATTCGGGTTTCACGATCCCAACAATAATGCGATCATTTTTATGGAAGACGCAACAGATTAGATCAAATTATTTCCAGCTGATCACTTCACGCATTCTCATTTCATCCAGCACTTCATTTCTGGTTGACGGATCAACAAATGATTTTTTTAACCGTGTAATTTCAAAATCAGGCACTGAATATTCTTTTCCAAAAACAAAACCGGCTGAATCTATTTCTTTTTGATTGCTTTTATTGTAGAGCAACCAGAAACTTTTTCCTGATTGTTTCAATGAATCATCAGCCACCTGGCGCAGCGATGCAGAATAAAAATTATAGGCAGAGCTGAAATCGTTTTTCCAGAAATAAACATTAATCGGATCAACTTTCCCTCTTGTGATATCGGCCATTGGCTTTCCACCCTGGTAGGTTAAAAGCTGAGGATAAAAATTTGTATTGAGTAAAAAGAACAATAATGCAATTGAAGAAACAGAAACCGCAATCGCTTTTTGAATATTGAAAAGTGATTTATTTAAGATATAATAAAAAACAATTGCCAGGAATAAAACAACCCCGGAAAGAATAAGTGGGTTTTTTACCTGAAAAGCCCAGACATTGACAATGACTGCCAGCAATAACAAACATACAGAAGCAATTATCTGCAATACAAATAATCGTTTTTTCCATTTCTCATCATTCTGCCTGGCAACAAAGAAATGAGCAACCATAATAGCTGTAAAAGGAGCAAGGATTGGAAAATAATGAGGCAGTTTAAAATCAGAAAAGTTGATCAGCAATGCCAGCATCAAAAAAACCAATGTGCTTAACCACTCCCCATTTCTTTTTAAAAGGTTACCTATCCTTTTAAACAGGGCTATAAAGGCCACAAAACACCAGGGAGCAAAAGTCCAGAGAAAAGTATGCAGGAAAAAGAAATGATCTTCTTTACCAGCTTTACCAAAACGTTCATGACCGCTGATACGGTCAAAGCTATGGCTCCATAAAATATATTTCACCCCGTTCACTCCTTTCATTCCCTGCGAAATTTTTTCCGGATGCAAATTGAATTGCAGGTAATAACAATAGACAACCGGAGAAATGAAAATTGAAAAAAAGAAGATCACAACCAGCCAGTGCCAGTCATATAAGAGCTTCCATTCCTTTTTAAAAAGAATATAAAAGAAAACGCCGGCTACGGGAGTTACCAGTCCTACATGTCCCTTTGTAATAAATCCCAGCGCAAGCCCCAATGATGCGCCAATTAAAAAAATAAATTTTCTATGATGAACATAGGCCACCAGTTGCCAGCTTGCAAAAGCAATACAGGCTGTTAAAATTGCATCCATCCGTACATCATTGTTGGCTAGTATATAACAGAAAGATGATGCAGCGATCAATGCGGCCAGTTTCCCCGTTTCGTGGTCATATAATTCTTTCGTCAGGCGAAAAATGGAATAGGTGCCGAAAATTGTAAATAAGAACGAGGGAAATTTAAATGCAAAGGAGGTAACACCGAATACATGATAACTGAGTGCCGATAACCAAAAAAGAAAATGGGGCTTATCAATATAATCGCCGCGATGATCGAATAAAGTGACATAATCCCCGGTGAGATACATTCTTAATCCGATATTGGCATGATGGCCCGAGTCATTATCCATCAGCGGCACAAATAACCCTGCGATAAAGACTAACCCCAGCAAAGAGAACAAAAAATAATAGTTACGATTGGAAATTATGGATGATTGCAATGGAAAATTTTTATGCAAAGTAAACAAACCGGAGCCAGAATACTATCTGGTAATCAAGACAGCGCAAATCAAGCTGAAACAGAATTAATCTTTATTCAATAATTCCGGTCATAAATACGTTTTTACCTATATCGCCAGTACCGGATGAAAAAAATCCTTATCATATTATCAGGGTTTCTGTTTAGTGTTATTTTTTTATCTTTTAAAACATCAATAAACAGCCATACTTCAGTTACTGCTGAACCAGAGCCTTCTGAAATTCAAAAAAGATTGCTCGAACTTGCTCTCGGGGATTTAGATCATGATAAATCGTTCAACGCTATAGGAAACAAAGCAGCCATCAATTTTTCCCAGCTTCCGGATTCTTTAAAGAATTGCGGGGGGCTTTGTTTTAAAGTTGCAAAAAACAGGGTGGAAAAAGCATTTCTGGAAGTAACCGGAAAATCTATTTATTCCTGGTTGCCAAAATCGATGGCCACAAAATACTTAACCGAAAAACAGGTATTTGACTGGACCTGGAATATCAATACACAGGACAATGAGATCTGGCGAAGTATTCCGAATATCCGTGCTGCAGGAAGTCCCGGAGCCATGCAAATGGCAGGTCTTGGAGAAATAAAACATACTAAACAAGTGTGGGCTGGTGAACTATTGCCGGGGGCTGTGATGCAGTGTTTTGTTTATGCCAGCGATTTTATGAAAGTATTGAATGGCATTGACAATCCGGGTTGGGGTGATAACCTGAGCAGCTATGGGCATTCATTTATTTTTCTTGACTATGTAAAGAACGAATACAACGAAATTGAAGGAATGAGAATTGCTGATCAGGGTTTCATGAATAAAATTATTGTCAGTAAAAACAGTTTCCAGATCTGGTGGGGTGCCAATATCAAAGACCCTCAAATAAAATAATGAAAGTTATCAGTGCCATATTGTTTTTCATTTTGTCTTCTTTCCCTGTCCTTATTCGTGCACAAGAAGTAAAAGGATACTTTAATAATATGACAGAGGCATTAATTCAACCGGAGCGGGTTGAATACCTCAATCTTTCTTCATCAAACTTTTCTGAAGTACCAAAAGAGATTGTTCAATTTAAAAACCTGAAACGATTGGATCTTGGAGATAACCAGATCAGGATGCTTCCTTCTTTTCTTGGTGAATTAAATCAGTTGCAGGATTTACGTATCGATAATAACCCGATTGAATCCTTCCCTGCACAGTTTTCAAAACTGGTTCAGTTAAAACGGTTAATGGCAAAGGGCATTTTGTTGAAAAAAATTCCGACTGAGATCGGAATGCTTTACCGACTGCAGCAATTAGACCTGGAGGGAAACCAGCTTGAAGAAATCAGTTTAGATATAAACAACCTGCAGGAACTTCAGATACTTAATTTGTCTTCCAATCAAATCAGAACGATCCCTGCCGAATTGGAAAGATTAAAAAAACTGCATACACTGAGACTGGTGAGTAATCATCTTGACAGGCTGCCGGATGATTTAATTGAAATGAAAAATCTTCAGACGCTTCAATTGGGTATGAACCGGTTTGAAAAATTACCGGCTGTTATTTATAAAATGAAACAATTGCGTCGTTTTGGCGCTGAACATAATCGTCTTGAAGTGCTGGATGATAAAATTGGCGAAATGAAAAACCTGGAACAGTTAAATATTTCCGGAAACAGGTTTAAGGATATTCCGATGAATAAACTGAGGCGGATAAGAAAATTAAACTCTTTAATGGTAGAACAAAATCAATTCAGCAGGGAATATTTACTAGAGCTTAGACGGATATTCAAGGACCGGATTTTACAAACCCAGCAACCTTCAACTACGGACCGTTTGCTAATCAGGCAATAAAATTTCAGAGGGACGAAAGTAGTTCTTCGACTTTTGACTTTACAAGATCTCTTACCTTTCTGAATTCTTCTTCATTCAAATTTCTTGGATCAGGAATTTCCCAGTCAATAAATTTTTTTGCAGGCATCCAGGGACAGGCATCTCCGCAGCCCATTGTCACTACAGCATCAAAGGGTGCCGAACTTTTTACTTCTTCCAGCGATTTTGATTCATGAACAGAAAGATCATAGCCCAGTTCTTTCATCGCAGCAATTGCCTTCGGGTTTACTACGCCGCTGGGTTTACTCCCTGCACTGAATGCTTCCACATTCTTTCCACCCAACATCTTTGCAAAAGCCTGGCTCATCTGGCTACGGTTACTATTCTCTACACAAACAAAAAGTATTTTTTTCATGATCATTCAAAATTAAAAGACTCCGGTGATAACTGGAGTCTTTTTTGTTTAGCAGCAGCCCATATCAGTGAGACCGCCACAGCAACCTCCGTTTCCGGGATCTTTAATGTTTGTATTCATGGCTTTACTTTTGTCCCTGCTTTACCAGGTAAAACAGAGTGGTTAAAAAAAACATTCAACTTAGCAACAGCCGCTTTCGGGCTCACAACAATTTCTTTCATCTTTGGCTGGTTTTTCTCCATATACCGTAATACTTTCAATGGTTGTTTTACTGGTTTTATAGTTTTCTATTTCATTTTCCTCCAGGTAGTTCTTTAAGATTTCATCGGGGATCACAATCTTTTTTTCTTTCTGAATAATAATATTTACAAACCCGGTTTCTTCTATAATAGCTAAGTAATCTTTCTTATCTATTGCACCCGCCACACAACCTGCATATAGCTCGGCCACTTCTTTCCATTTTTCAGGAAGAGATCCGTTTAATACAATATCAGAAATAGAAAAATGTGCGCCGGGTTTGAGTGTCCTGTAAATTTCACTAAACACTTTATGTTTGTTCGGCACCAGGTTCAGTACACAGTTGCTAACGATCACATCAGCTTTATTGCTGGATAAAGGCATGCTTTCTATATCACCAAGCCGGAATTCAACATTCTGATATCCCAGTTTATCTGCATTTTCTTTTGCAAGTGCAACCATTTTTTCTGTAAAATCTATACCAATTACCCGGCCTTTTTCTCCAACAATGCGCCTGGAAACAAAAGCATCATTACCGGCACCACTTCCAAGATCAACAACCAAATCTCCCTCCTTAATTTTTGCAAACTCGGTTGGCAGGCCACAGCCCAATCCCAAATCTGCATCAGGATTATAACCTTCCAGCTGGTTGTAATCGTCGGCCATAATATTATATACTTCATCTGTGCAGCAGGCAGTAGCTCCACAACACGAAGTAGCATTTCCTGATTTAGGCTGACTGGCAATCTCTGTGTATTTCTCTTTTATCATTTCTTTGATATCTGTTTCGTTTTTCATGTCCTTAGTATTAAAATTTAAAATTTACTTGCTTCTCTTGCTTTTTTAATTTCCTCACGAGCTGCAGCAAAATCTTTTTTAAATGCATCATTGGATTGCAATCTCATTACGATTTGATGAGCCAAAAGACGACCACTTTCTGAGTCACTGGGATAATGCACACCAATAATTTCTCTGGAATGGGCCATATCATACGCATCTTTCATAAAAAAACTTTCAAACTCCGGGATCAATGCAGAAAATAAAAAAGCATTTACATAGGAGTTGGTGGCGTGCCCGCTTGGATAAGCGGCCCAATTTGTTTCTTCCAGATTTTTGAGTTTTGTCTCCAACTTATATGGCCGGATGCGTAAAAAGTAGTTCTTATATTTCCAGATATAATAGCTTGCATCACTCCACACATTTGCAACCAGGACGGCTGTAAGCGGCAACGTTTCTGCATTGAACCAGGTACCAATCGAACGGCCAATATGAAAAAGATTTCGCTGAAACCGGGGATAATCCCTGTCTGATGGTTGAATACCCGTTCTGTAATAAACGCCTGCATAATATACCGAAGCTCTTTCATCCTCTGCACTTCTCCGCAATTGCAGCTGAAGAAGATAGTCTAATTCATTTCGGGTCTGTATGGAACTATTAGCCGGCGGATCTTTGATTTCAAACTTTTCGTTTTTACTTAAATAAAACGGTTCCCTTTTTCTGCCATTACCAATTAATTCTTCGACCGGATTTTCCAGATCAACAACTTTTGTTTCACCGGGAGCTAATTCATAACGCAAAGAATCAAAAGCAGTCCTGCCTTTCACAGGATCAGAATTATAAACAGAAAGTTTCAGGTAATGCCCCCACGCAGAAGAAAGAGACGGACTGTTTTTTTGAGAGAACACAAATAAAGCCTGAAAAATTAATATTTGTAAAAAGATTATTTTTTTCATTTCTGATTTTTTTAATTAACAACAAGCTTTCTCGTTCTGTATTTTTAGTTTATTAAAAAGAAAACTAAACTCAGCATTGAATTTTTCAAAGGCCTTCCAGTTGATGCAGTAGCAACTTCTTGGTCCGCTGATTGTTCCATCAATCAGTCCGGCGTTTTTTAATTCTTTTAAATGCTGACTTACCGTACTCTGGGCCAGTGGCAGCACGTCAACGATCTCCCCACAGATACATTCGTTTTTCTGTGCCAGCACTTTTAAAATGGCAATACGGGCAGGATGACTCATTGCTTTTGCAAATGCAGCCAGGTCCTGTTCTTTCTGGGTAAATTCTTCTTTTTTATGAATAGCCATCGGAAATCTGATTTTGAGTTATTAATCCTATATCGCAAATATACGATTAAACAAATCAGACGGCCAAATATTTACTGTGGTTTTTTTTAATTAATGTCCGATGGCTGACTTTTTCCGGGGTATGATATAGATTTCTTTTTGACGGCCGCCGATGTAACGGAAACCGGATTCATCAAAATATCCATCTTCTTCCAGCATAATGCGGATCGTTTTTTTCCATTCAGGAATTTCTGATGCCGCATTAAGTTCAATAGAATATGCCGTACGATAGTTCAACGGAAAGTCACCGCTACCCGGTACGCCACCCTGCTGGTCCCACATGCCAATGGTAGGACCTGCTGCATGACCATGCAATCCAAGTGGATGAGTATAGATAGTAGCAATGATTCCTTCCTTCTTTGCCTGTGCCAATGCATCAGCTAAAATTTGATTACCTGTTTTTCCAATTTTAAATTGTGCAGTAAGAATATCCTGCAGGCGATTTCCTTTTGCATAAGCATTGCGAATGCTTAATGGAACTTCAGTTTCTCCCGGCTTCAACACATAAGCATGTTGCTGGCAATCGGTATTCAGTCGCAAATAGGTAATTCCGAAATCTACATGCAAAAGATCCCCCGGTCGTATCACATCATCTTTGGGCCGGTCAGAAAAACTTCGGAGGTGTTCAAAATTGATACTATCACTTCTTTGAACCGAGACAGAGGGATGAAACCAGGTATTCAATCCAAGATCAGTAATCTTTTTTCTAAACCACCAGACCACATCATCAGTAGTTGTGATACCCGGCGTGATTACTTTTTCTGAAAAACCTTCCTCAATTATTTTATGAGTGATAGAAACGAGTTGAGGATATATATTCATTTCTCTTTCGGTTCTCGTTTCAAGCCAGTTTACAGCAAGTGTTTCAGCAGAAACAACTTTGCTTTTATAAGTCGCCGGAATTTTATTCATAAACTCCAAATACTCTGTATGATCCAGTCCATCAGCATGACCAAAATCTGCTGATGTATTAATCCCGATCTTACCGGGATTTCTTGTTTTAATTATATTCGCCAATGCATCCCATTGATCAGGAAATTTCTGCATATCCCAGGCAGCTTTTATATTTTCCCCAACATTGTACCGGGCAATGGCAAGTTTCTCAAATAATTTTTTCCCGGGGTTATTATAAAAAACCAGGATGGTTCTTCTTCTTGCAGAAAGCCAGGTAGCAGGCAACATGGTTTTCAGAACAGGATCCTCATTATACTCCCGGCTGATGATCACCCACATGTCTATTTTATTTTTCTCCATCAGCTGTGGCAAAAGATTACTGAATCGCTCAGCAAGAATTTCATCCATCACTTTTGCCTGTTCCCGTGGAGATAAAATTTGTGCTTTTGAAAAAAGAAAAATAAAGAAGAGGATAAAAACTGAAAATAATTTTCTCATAGTAAACACTTTATTCCCGAATATAAAAAAGAATCCTCAGTGCAGGGCAGCTTGTTTTTGTTTAACCCAGGAAATAATGACGCCACTTCCAATTATGCAAAAAATACCTGTCCAGCTCATCCAATCGGGAAATGCATCACCCAACAACATTCCGATAAAAACAGAATAAATAATGTTGGAGTAACCAAAAACGGAAACAATTCCGGCTTTATCAGCACCATAGGATTTTGTTACAAAATACTGTCCAAACAAAGCAGCCATACCCATGAGAAAAATAAAAAACCATTCAATACCATCCGGCCAGCGGAAATCAATCATGAGTAATCCATCTGTTTGGGCACCGGTAACTGTTTGAATTATCATCGTGATCAATGGAACTGCAAATCCAACTAAAAGAAAAGACAGAACAATCACTCTCGGTTCATAATATTTTGCCAGCCGGCCAACTGTTAAATAGGCAATTGCCGAAGTGATGCCTGATATCAAACCAGCCAAATGATAAAACCAGGGAAAATGCATGGCTGGTTTATAAATTAACAGCATGCCTGTGAATCCCAAAACAACTGCCAGCACCACCCTTTTACCATGATATTCTCCAAAAAGAAAAAATGCAAAAATGGCAATGAACAATGCTGAAGTAAGATTATAGCTCATGGCAGTTCCCAGTGGAATATGCAGAATACAATATAATAAGGAGTAAAGAGCAAGAGTTCCCATAAATCCACGGAAGATGAGCCGTAGAAGTTTGCCGCCTTGCTGAACCGGTGGTTTTAAATATAAACCCGGAAGTAAAAAAAGCAGACCGACTGCATTTCTGTAAAACACCAACTGGCCCGCACTAAAACTTTCCTTCAAGGCCTTAGCGGCCCCACCCATAACTGAAAAACCCAATGCTGCGATGAGCATAAATATAATTCCTCTGTATCGGGCATCTTTCATTATGAAATTTTTACCAGTCTTTCAACAGCAGCTTCCAGCGTTTCCTCTTTTTTTG
Source organism: uncultured Chitinophaga sp. (assembly GCA_964581455.1). Taxonomy (GTDB): domain Bacteria; phylum Bacteroidota; class Bacteroidia; order Chitinophagales; family Chitinophagaceae; genus VBAS01. The sequence continues at coordinate 27,179 of CAZOOT010000027.1, forward strand.
AAAAACAAAAACGAATTACTTTGTTATCGGTGCCTGCCTTGTAAAAAGCAGAAACGGGAATAGTAGCTACGCCATATTCTTTTGTGATCCTGGTTGCAAATTCCATATCTCCTTCATCACTGATCTGGTCATATTTGGCACAGATAAAATAACTGCCGTAGCTTTCCAGCATCGAAAATTTTGTACTCTTCATGAGCTTTAAAAAATAATCTCTCTTCTTTTGCATGAACACGGATAAAGACAAATAGGCTTCCTTGTTTTTTAAAAATTCTGCAAGTGCTACTTGTGAAGGAGTGTGACAACAAAAGCAATTGAACTGGTGCACTTTCCTGAATTCACTCATCAGTTCCGGAGACGAAATACAATAACCCAGCTTCCATCCGGTGCAGTGATAGGTTTTACCGAAAGAAAAACAAACAAAACTTCTTTCCATCAGATCCGGATATCTGAGAATGGATTGATGGGGAATATTATCAAAGATCAGGTGTTCATATACCTCATCGCTTACAATAATGATCCTGCTGTCTTTTACAATTTCCCCTAGTTGTATCATGTCCTCTTCCATCAGCACAGCGCCGGTTGGGTTGTGCGGACTATTCAGCATGATCATTCTTGTTTTGGGAGAGATCTTTTTCTTTACAGCTTCCCAGTCAATTTTATATTCCGGAAATTTCATGTCAATCAAAACAGGAACTGCTCCGTTGATTTCAATATTGGGAATATAACTATCATACCCGGGCTGAAATGTTATAACCTCATCTCCGGGTTGTAAAACCGTGGTAACCGCTGTGTAAATGGCATAGGTTCCTCCGGGTGTGATTGTGATCTGTGTATCGGGATTGATCTTTGTGTTGTATAGAAATTCTGCTTTTTCTGCCAGCGATTCTCTGAGTGGCATGTATCCCTGCATCGGCACATACTGATTAAATCCCTTTTGCATCACCTGGTTTACCAGGCTCATCAATTCTTCACTCATTGTATAATCAGGATAACCCTGGCCCAGGTTGATTGCCTCATGTTTGCTGGCCAGTCCACTCATGACAGTAAAGATGGTGGTGCCAACTGATGGGAGCTTTGATTGAAGTTGAAGATTCATTGTCGGTAAAATTAGGAGCATTTACCTAAAACCTAAATCAGAAATATAAATTCAGCCAATAATAGCCGTGGCTTCAATTTCTATAAGATACTCCGGGGAGATCAGTTTGCTAATTTCCACCATCGTTGTACAGGGTTTGATGTCTGTGAAAAATTCACCATGGGCTTTTCCATATTCTTCCCAGCGGGAAATGTCTGTTACAAACATTCTTGTTCTTACCACATCTTTTAATGTAGCACCGGCTTTTTGCAACACCCCTTCTATTTTCTGAATAATAAACTTTGTTTGCTCATAAGCATCGTTACCACCAACAAGCATATTGTTTTCATCCACTGCAACCGTTCCGGTAACTTCTATAATGTTTCCAATTTTTACCGCACGGCTATAGCCAACTATATCTTCCCATTTTGCGCCGGAGGAGTAGTTTGTTCTTTTCATAGCTAAGAGGTTAAAAGAGAAAAGGAGATAATGAGTATGTCATAGTGCTCATGGCTAATAGCTAACGGATTTCTTCTACATCCCATACTGGCTTAAAAATTTTATTCGCATCAGCTTTAGTTGTTCCCAGTTGAAATTATGTTCAGCCAATTCGTCCAATGCTACCTGCAAAGAAGAAGTTTCGCACCTTTTGAAATATTCAATGATCTCTTCCTGGTCATAAGGATCCAGCATTTGTTCAAGAACATAATCAAGATTAAGTTTAGTACCGCTGCCGGCAATTGTTTCCATTTCTTCCAGCAGTTCTTCCATGGTCCATCCCCTGTTTTTCGCAATGGATTCCAATGGTATTTTTTTATCAATATTTTGAATAATGAACACCTTGTTCCCGCTTTTGTTTACCACACTTTTCATCACAAAATCATCGGGCCTGGTAATATTATTATCCTCTACATATTTTGCGATCAGATCAATAAATGGCTTGCCATAACGAATTGCCTTTCCCTTGCTTACTCCCTGGCATTTTTCAAGATCCGCCAGAGTTACAGGATACAGGGTTGCCATATCCTGCAGAGAGCTTTCTAAAAAAATTACAAATGGCGGCAGCCCTTTTTTCTTTGCTTCTTTTTGTCTCAATTCTTTCAGCAATTCATTTAATTTGTTATCTAATGCAGCTACTTCTTCCGGCTCTTCACCTTCATCATCGTCTGCATTTGCTTCATCATACATGTGGTTTATCACCACCTTGAATGATTGGGGTTTTTTCAGAAACTCCGTTCCTTTTTTGGTGATTTTCAGAACGCCATAATCTTCAATATCTTTTTTAAGCAGGCCCTCAAGCAACATTTGACGTAAAAGAGAATTCCAGAAAAGATCATCCTTATCGTTTCCACAGGCAAAAACAGCCAATCCATCATGCCGGTACATGTTTGTCTGTGGTGTCATCCGGCCAACAATGATATTGACTACATAAGGAGCAGCAAAACTTTCTTTAAGCGCCTTAATAGTTTTTAAAGCAGTAACAACATCTTCTTTCGCTTCTTTCTTTTCTTTAGGATGTAAACAGTTGTCGCAATGCCCGCATTTATCCTTTTCATATTCTTCTCCGAAATAACTCATGAGAATTTTTCTTCTGCACACACCGCTTTCTGCAAACGCAACAGTTTCGCTGATCAGCTGAATGCCCACTTCTCTTTCACTTAATGGTTTATCCCTCATCAGGTGCTCCAGTTTGGATACGTCTTTATGCGAATAATAAAGCAGGCATATTCCTTCCAGTCCGTCTCTGCCAGCCCGGCCGGTTTCCTGGTAATAGTTCTCAATACTCTTTGGAATATTATAATGAATTACAAAACGGATATCAGGTTTATCAATGCCCATTCCAAAAGCAATCGTAGCAACAATCACCTGCACTTCTTCACTCATAAATTTGTCCTGTCGGGCTGATCTTAATTTGCTGTCCAGTCCTGCATGATAAGCAACTGCTTTTATACCATTTGCCACCAGCATATCGGCCAGCTCTTCTGTGGTTTTCCGGTTTGTTGTGTAAATGATTCCGCTCTTCCCCTTATTTTTCACGATAAACTTAGCCATGTTTTTTAACGAATCTTCCTTATTGATCTTTGGAATGACTTCGTAATAAAGGTTTGGACGGTTGAAGGACGAGATATAGATATTGGCATTTCTCAATTCCAGGTTTTCAATAATATCGCTTTGAACTTTTGGCGTGGCGGTTGCCGTCAAAGCAATCATGGGAATGTTGGGATTGATCTCCACGATCATTTCCCGAAGGCGCCGGTACTCTGGCCTGAAATCGTGGCCCCATTCTGAAATGCAATGCGCTTCATCTACTGCAATAAATGAGATCTTCAGGTCATTAAAAAAATCAAGATTCTCCTTTTTGGTCAATGTTTCAGGAGCTACGTACAGCATTTTTGTTTTACCCGTCAGCAGATCATCATGAACTTCTTTTATTTCTTTTTTTGTAAGTGTTGAATTGAGAAAATGTGCCACTTCATCATTGCTGCTGTAGCCCCGTACCAGGTCCACCTGGTTTTTCATAAGTGCTATAAGCGGTGACACAATGATAGCAACTCCATCACTGACCAGGGCTGGCAACTGGTAACAAAGACTTTTTCCTCCTCCGGTAGGCTTGATCACAAAAGTGTCTTTTCCCGCCAGCAGGGATTCAATTATTTTCTCCTGATTTCCTTTGAATTTATTAAACCCGAAATACTGCTGTAAAGCACTATGCAGATCAAATTTCTTTTTAGTAACCTTATTTCCGGATGAACTCTTAGCCGGTTTTTTTACTTGTGCCTTAGCCATTACTCAAAACGTTTTCTACTCCTTGAAAAAAGGATATCTGATTAAGATACTGAATTTAAATCAATGTAGTGTGATTGAAGTTTCTTTTTTATAACTCTGCCGGATCAGCTTATTTAAATGAAATTTCGGAACATATTAGTGTGGGTTTGTCTGTTTTCATTTTAATACCGGATTTATCCTTTAAATGCTTTGTGGCAAAGTCTGCGAATTTACATATTCTGTTTATTTCAGGATACTAAAAGTTAAATGTCATACTATATGATTACCTTAAGTGATAGTTCATTACAAATCCTATAATTTTGGCGCTTTAAATGAATACCTCTCTTCAAAAGCTAGCTATAAAAACCATTAAAACAGAGTCCCGGTCCATAAATGGGCTGGTTAAATTTATTAATGCAGATTTTGAGAAAGCAGTTCACGCAATTAATAATTCTCAGGGACGACTGGTTATAAGTGGAATAGGTAAAAGTGCAGTCATTGCGCAAAAAATTGTGGCTACACTGAATTCTACCGGTTCTCCGGCAATATTTATGCATGCTGCTGATGCTATCCACGGTGACCTTGGAATTGTACAACAGGATGACGTGGTAATGATTATCAGTAAAAGCGGAGAAAGCCCGGAAATAAAAATGCTCGTTCCCTTAATTAAAAATTTTAAAAACATACTGATCGGAATGGTTGGCAGTGTTGACTCCTTTCTTGCCAAACACTCAGACATTATTTTAAATACCACTGTATCTCAAGAAGCCTGTCCTAATAATCTTGCCCCTACTACCAGCACTACTGCACAAATGGTTATGGGTGATGCATTGGCTATTTGTTTAATGAAAGTAAACGGGTTTACAGGAAATGATTTTGCAAAGTTTCATCCCGGAGGTAGTCTGGGAAAAAAACTATACCTGAGAGTGGAAGATCTTTATTTGAACAATGAAAAACCCATGGTATCCCCTCAGCAATCCTTAAAAGAAGTAATTGTTGAAATATCTTCAAAACGACTGGGTGTTACAGCTGTTGTGGATACAAAACAAAAACTTTTAGGAATCATTACAGATGGCGACCTGAGAAGAATGCTGGAAAAAAATATTTCGATTGATAAAGTAACCGCTTCAAAAGTAATGACTACAAAACCAAAGCTGATAAAACCTGATGCACTGGCTGTAGAAGCACTGGACCTGATGCGAAAAAAATCAATTACGCAACTTGTAGTTGCCAGCAAAGGAAAGTATATGGGTTTTATTCATTTACATGACCTGATCCGTGAAGGATTGTTTTAATTAATAAAAATGAACAAGCATAATTATGTAGCAATAATGGCCGGAGGTATTGGGAGCAGGTTCTGGCCCATGAGTCGTTCTGAATACCCCAAACAATTTCTTGATATCCTCAATATTGGCAAAACATTAATCCAGCATACTTATGAGCGATACAAAAAACTGGTGCCAAAAGAAAATATTTACATCATCACTTCTACAGAATATATCCCTATTGTAAAAAAGCAATTGCCACAGATTGCTGCAGAAAATATATTGGGAGAACCCTCCAGAAAAAACACCGCTCCCTGTGTTGCTTATATTTCATTTAAACTTTTAAAGAAAGACCCGCTTGCTAATATAATAGTAGCCCCTGCCGATCACCTGATCCTGGAAACTGAAGATTTTATAAACATCGCCAACAAAGGATTAGATTTTGTGAGCAAAAATAATGCGATTGTTACTTTAGGAATAAAGCCAACTTATCCAAATACGGGATACGGCTATATTCAATACGAAACTGAACAGTCGTCCAAAGACATATACAAGGTTAAAACGTTTACAGAAAAGCCCAATGTTGAACTGGCAAAAACTTTTATTTCAAGTGGCGATTTTTTATGGAATGCCGGAATCTTTATCTGGAACATAAAAACTATAATTCCTGCATTTGAAAAATATCTTCCTGAGATGTACGAGGTATTTGTGGGGGAAAAAGATAAATTCAACACAAAAGATGAAGCGGAAGCAATAGAAGAAATTTATCCTCAGTGTACAAGTGTTTCCATTGATTTTGGAATTATGGAAAAAGCAGACAATGTTTACATTATTCCTTCCACTTTCAGCTGGAGTGATTTAGGTACCTGGAATAGTGCCTGGGAAAACATGGAAAAGGATTATTTGGGAAATGCAGTTGTGGGAAAAAATGTTATGATCATGGATGCTACAAAATGTATGGTTCAGGCACCAGATCATAAGCTTTTAGTATTACAGGGACTGGATGATTTTATAGTAGTAGATACTCCTGATGCCTTATTAATTTGCAAAAGAGAAAAAGAACAGGAAATAAAGGAGTTTCTAACTGAAGTGAAACGAAATAAAGGAGATAAATACCTATAAAATAGTACCCCGGATTTCGCCGGGCTTTTTTATTTTTAGATTCCTGATCTTTATGTCGGCTCCTATACATAACATACTTTTTCTAGACATTGAAACTGTGCCTCAGTTTCAGGATTATAATTCTTTACCTGCAGAATGGAAAGATTTGTGGGATACCAAATCCACTTCGCTATTAAAATACCATGTGGATGAAACAAATGAATCCCTCTATTCCCGTGCTGGTATTTATGCAGAGTTTGGTAAAATAATCTGCATTAGTTGTGGATTTATAAACGGCAGCGGCTCAGAAAAAAAACTTCACTTAAAATCGTTCTTTGGTGATAATGAAAAAATAATATTAGCTGAGTTTTGTGAGATGCTGAAGAAATGGTCGGCAAATGAACAAAAGTTCTTATGTGCCCATAATGGAAAAGAGTTTGACTTTCCCTATTTGTGCAGAAGGTTAATCATAAATGATATTTCAATACCTTCAATTTTAAATATTAGTGGCAAGAAACCATGGGAAGTGAATCATTTTGATACGCTTGAACTTTGGAAGTTTGGGGATTTTAAAAGTTATACCTCGTTGAATTTATTGGCCCATTGTCTGGGCATTCCTACACCAAAAGATGATATAGATGGAAGTAAAGTGTGGAGTGTTTATTGGATTGACAAGGACCTGGATCGTATAGTAACATATTGCCAGAAAGATGTAGCAACTGTAGCGCAGATATTTTTAAAAATAAGCGGCGATTCGTTAATTAAACAGGAAAATATAGAATTAAAACAATAACAGCGCTAAGTATTAAATTGTTTAATTAACCCAAGTTGCTAGTTAAAAAGAGCATCGAATAAAGAATAATTTTGAG
>CAZOOT010000028.1:0-22410 GCA_964581455.1 uncultured Chitinophaga sp.
CCCTGATATGAATTGTCAATTTTATGTCCAATAAGTATTGTTTCATAAACTACCAGTTCATGTACGTCAATATTGTTTTGATGTAATTTATCTGGTAGTTCATCTCTCCTGATGTTACCGCAAAAGAAAATCACCTGATCAATATTTTGTTCCTGAACAATTAAATCAGCCAGCTCTTCGGCATCAGATGCTTTGCCTTTAATGGAGGATTCGCCAAAATACTGAACAACCAGGTCAGCAGTAGTGGAGCCGGTGCAATAAATATTCCATTTAGGTACAAGACCTTTTAGTTCCAGAATAACTGACTCTACCGCATTCATACTGGTGAATACGACAGTAGCAGGGTGTTCTGCCAGTTTTTTAATTTCTTCCTGAATAATTTTATTTTCAGTTTTTCTTGTTTTAATAAATGGCAGGACTTTTATAGCAATACCAGCAGCATCCGCTTCATTGATCAGCGAATCCTCCAGGGATCTTGTACATAATATATTTATTTTATTTTTCTGCAAGCTGAATTTGTTCGGCTATTTTTCTACCACCATTATTTAAAATTTCTTCTGCCGCTTTTATTCCCAACCCTTCAAAGTCTGCTACAAGGCAAGTTTGTACTACAGTTGCTTTTTCTTTTCCATCAACGGATAATATATTTCCCCGGAAATAAAGCGTATTATTTTTTATTTCAGCCAAAGCACTGATTGGTGTAGAACATCCACCCAGTAGTTTTCTTAAAAAATCCCTTTCGGTTTTTGTGCAAATGGCTGTTTCAATATCGTTGAGATTTTCACAGGCCTTTATGTGTTCTTTCTCTTCTTCCCTGCAAACAACTATTATTGCGCCTTGTGCCGGAGCAGGCAGCATCCAATCCAATTCAATCGAATTTTCAGGGCGAAGATTAATTCTTTCCAATCCAGCGGCAGCAAAAACGGCACCGTTCCATTCACTTTCATCCAGCTTTTTTAACCGTGTATTTACATTTCCACGGAAATTTTCAATTTTATGATTAGGGTATCGGTTGAGCCATTGTGCTTTTCTCCTGATGCTACTTGTTGCGATAACTGCCGGTGACTCCAATTTATCCAGAAAAGAAAAATCTTTTTTATATATCAATAAATCTTTAAAGGAAGCTCTTTTTAAAACGGCTGCCTGGATAATTCCTTCCGGAAGACGGGTAGGTACATCTTTCATAGAATGTACGGCAATGTCAATTTCCTTATTCAACAAAGCCATATCAAGACTTCTTGTAAAAATTCCCTGTACACCCATTTCGTACAAAGGAGTTTTAAGATCAAGATCTCCTTCACTTTTTATATAAACGAGTTCAGCACCTAAACCATTTTGTTCAAGTAATTCTTTTACCTGAGTAGCCTGCCATACAGCTAACTGGCTATCCCTTGTCCCTATTCGGATACTTTTTCCCATTTTTATTAGTTGGTACCGGTGGCTATAAACTCATTGATAGCTTCAATATACTGGCAGCCTTTCTGGTCCTGTATTTTCATTTTTGAAGCCAGGCCATTGATTACCTTTTGAATTTTTTCATCCGCACTTACCGTGGAGATGTTATGATTGTAAAAAGGTATAAATAAAGGAGAAGTTTGAATCTCCTGTAATTTTGTTTTTACTGCTTTTAAAACCGGAACATACCTGCGCATCTGGTACCAGCCCATGAATTCAGCAATATGTTCCATGATAATAATTTTTGCTTTTGGTATTTCCGCTTCTCTTTTTTGAAGAGTTACATCTTTAATTTTTGATAAATCATCAACATTCACCAGTGTGATATGGGGTAAATGTTGTGCGATTGCTTCTACATTATAAGGAACAGAAAGATCAATAATTAGTTTCCGGTCTACGGACTCCACGTGTGACTTTTTAATTATAGGCTCATCAGAATTGGTGGCAACTAAAATAATGTCTGACGCATTTATTTCTTTCGCTAGTTCGTTTACGGAAACAAAATTTAAATCAAGTTCTTTTGCCAGTTCTGCTGCTTTGTCTTCTGTACGGTTAATTAATGTAATATTTTTTGTACATAGATAATCCACAAGGTTTTTACAGGTATTGCGCCCAATTTTACCGGTGCCCAGCAACAATATTTTTTTGTCAGCGATGTTCTCTATATTCTCTTTGATATATTGAACAGCCGCAAAAGAAACAGAAACGGTGCCGCTGCTTAGTTCCGTATTTGTTTTAATGTTTTTGGAAGATTGCAATACCGAATTCACTAATCGTTCTGTAAAAGAACTTATGAATTTATGTTCTTTTGAGAATTTAACAGCCGCTTTTATCTGTCCGATAATTTCATAATCACCCAGAATCTGGGAATCCAAACCTGCTGCAACATTAAATAAATGTTCAATTGCTTCGGTGCCATTTTTTGTATAAGACATTTTACAAAAATCATCCAGACTTCCTTCGGTTTGGGTATTGAGAAAACGGCAGAGTGTTATCGCTTCGTTGGCAAATCCATAAATTTCGGTGCGGTTACAGGTAGACAAAACGAAAAATTCTTTTATACAAAACTGAGAAGCCAGTAAAAACAAATTCAAATATTTTTCTTTATTAATGGCATATTGACCTCTTACAGAAGCATCAGTTATTTTGTAATTAATGCCTGCAACGAAAAATTTTGATAACTCTGAAGATCCTTGTGTAATCATTTTCTGATTTTCTTTATAGCTATGACGCAAAAATAACCGGCGCATCTTTGTAAGAAGAATTTAACTGTCATTACAGTGTCATTTTCAATACATGATTCTTATCAACAGATGATGTGAGCAGGATCAGGCAGGAAAGCAAATAGAATTTATAAACGGATTTCTTTAATAATACTTAAAGGGATAATGAATTTTAAAATCCTGAGTGGTTACTTTTGCAATCCATTTTAATCATATGAAACTAAAAAGGGGCATTATATTAATGAATCTTGGTTCGCCGGATTCAACAAGAGTAAAAGATGTACGGAAATACCTCAATCAGTTTTTAATGGATAGAAGAGTTATTGACCTGCCGTATATACAGCGGTTATTGCTGGTTAAAGGAATTATTGTTCCTTTCCGGGCTCCTAAAAGTGCAGAAGCATATAAAAGCATCTGGTGGAGAGAAGGTTCGCCGCTAGTGGAACTTACAAGGCAGTTACAAACTGCAGTTCAACAGGAAGTTGAAGAACCTGTATCGATAGCAATGCGTTATGGTAATCCGTCACCAAAAGATGCTTACAGGGAATTGCTAAAAAAAGTTGATGGCCTGGAGGAAGTTGTTTTGTTGCCATTATATCCGCATTATGCTATGAGCAGTTATGAAACTGCTGTAGAATACATGAAGCAGGTTCATGCAAATGAAAAATATAAATTCAGACTTACAACTATAAAGCCCTATTATAATAATACGGATTATATCAATGCCATGGTGACAAACATGAGACCTTACCTGGATCAGGAATATGATCATATTTTATTCAGCTATCATGGCGTACCCGGAAGGCATATAAAAAAAAGCGATATAACCGGTAGTCATTGTTTGCAGGTGGATAATTGTTGTAATGTGGAATCACCGGCACATCATTATTGTTACCGTCATCAATGTTTTGATACAACAAAACTTATCACTTCTCAGTTAAATATTCCAGCTGAAAAACACAGCATCTCTTTTCAATCAAGATTGGGAAAAGGGTGGCTCGAACCTTTTACGGATATTCGTTTGGAACAATTGCCGAAAGAGGGGGTTAAAAAATTGCTGATCATCTGCCCGGCATTTGTAAGTGATTGCCTGGAAACTCTGGAAGAAATAGCTGAAAGAGGAAAAGAAACCTTCCTGCATGCCGGTGGAGAAACTTATACAATGATTCCTTGTTTGAATGTTCATCCGATGTGGGTTAGCGCCATTGTAAAATGGGTGAAAGAATATAAAGATGGGAATCAGCAAATGATATTAGATTAGTATCGTCATGTATCTCTATTTAAAAGCGCTTCATATTATTTTTATTGTCACCTGGTTTGCAGGATTGTTTTACTTTCCCCGTCTTCTTATTTACAATACTGAAGCTAATGATAAGCCGGCTTTAATTAAAAACGCGATACAGGAACAGTTTACAACAATGATGAAACGTCTCTGGTATGGTATTACATGGCCATCTGCTATACTTACACTTGTTTTCGGACTGCTGGTTTTATTCAAAAGTGGTTGGGCCGATATGTTGTTTGAGCCTTCCGGCAGATGGATGCTGATCAAACTGATTTTTGTTTTCTTTCTTTACCTCTATCATTTCTCGCTTCATAAAATTTATAAACAACAGCTTAAAGGAATATTCCGTTACACTTCACAACAACTTCGCATCTGGAATGAATTTGCCACTATATTTCTGATTGCTATTGTAATGCTGGTAGAAGTAAAACAAAATATAAGCGTTGTATGGGGGTTGTTGGGGCTTGTATTGTTTATTGTTTTATTGATGAGTGCCATAAAAATTTATAAAATAATAAGAGAAAGAAAATAGTGAACAATTGTTATTTCTTATTCTAAAACATTGATAGAATTTATATAGCCTTACTAAACTGAATTTCTCTGTTTTCTTTTTTATTTCGGATAAGATGAAGATCAAATGCGCTGCAGATATTTCTTATAAAATGACGACCTAATGGAGTTATGGTCAAGCTGGTTTCATTCCATTCTATCAATTTATCTTTTCCTAATTTTTTCAGCATTGGAAAACTGTATTGCTTTAAAATGTCTGCATGTTCAGTGTTAAATTTTGTTTTTCCCTGGCAGCTGATGTTGAGTATGTATTTTCTGAAAACTAAATCTTCTTCTTTTAAAAAATAACCTTTGAATACAGGAAGTTCATTGTTATTGATGCATTCATAATATTCATGAAGCGTTTTTTTATTTTGTGCAAATGCATTTCCGGTATCGCTGATGCTGGAAACACCCAATCCTAATAAAACGGAAGTATGCTGTGTTGTGTAACCCATAAAATTCCGATGCAGCTGACTATCGACCCATGCTTTATAAAGCGAATCAGTTGGAAGAGCAAAATGATCCATACCGATATCGGTATAGCCAGCATTTGTCAAAATTTCTTTTCCTTTCAGATAGAGTTGCAGTTTTTCTTCCGGGGTGGGAAGATCATTTTCGTCAAATAAACGCTGGCCACGGCTTGTCCAGGGTACATGGGCATAGCTGTAAAAAGCAATACGGTCTGGTTTTAATTCAAGCACCTGCTCAAAAGTTTTCGAAATACTTTGCAAGGTTTGTTTGGGTAAACCATAAATGAGATCAAAATTCACCGATTCAAATCTGATTTCTCTAGCATTGTTTGTTGCATTTCGAACATTTTCCAATGGCTGTATCCGGTTGATGATACACTGCACTTCAGGATCATTGTCTTGAACGCCATAACTGATACGGCGAAAACCAAGTTCATACAAAGCTTGTAAATGTTCTCTGGTGGTATTATTCGGATGGCCTTCAATACTGAATTCATGATGCGGATGAACATCCGAATGGGTTTTCATAAAATTAATAAGTCTTACAAGATTGTCAGGTGAAAAAAAAGTAGGAGTACCTCCACCAAGATGTATTTCTCTTATCACCGGTTTTTCTTTCAATAGATCCAGATACAGAGAAAATTCTTTTTCAATCAGCATCAGGTACTCTTTCTCTACATTGTGATTGGTTGTAATTTTTTTATTACAACCACAGTAAGTACAAAGCGATTCGCAGAAGGGTAAATGAATATAAAGACTGACACCTTCTTTTTTGTTATAAACAGAAAATTGTTTTTGTAAAAGCTGCTTCCAGCGGTTAATATCCAACTTATCTTTCCAGAAAGGAACGGTGGGATAACTTGTATAGCGGGGTATAGGTTGGTTATATTTGTTTACCAGCCGATCAAATGCGGTCTTCGTTATCATTTTACAAAATTGATCGGTCCTGTAAAAAATAAAGTTGATAACTATAGAAGAATGGGCTGATTTTGATCAGGAATAGGTTGGCTGTATATTTTATTCATTTAAGCACTAAAATAGCCTGTCGATTTCCATACCTTTGCCAGCATTTTCGGAGTTATAATATGAATCGCAAATACAAAGAATTTTCCGGACTGAATTTACCCTCCATCGAGCAGGAGATGCTGGCCCAATGGGCAGAGAAACAGGCATTTGAAAAAAGTGTATCTCTCCGCGAAGGAGCCACTCCCTTTGTTTTTTATGAAGGTCCGCCAAGTGCCAATGGAATGCCGGGTATTCACCATGTTATTTCCAGAACATTGAAGGACCTCGTATGCCGTTATAAAACGATGAAAGGTTTCCAGGTAAAACGGAAAGGCGGGTGGGATACACATGGCTTGCCGATTGAATTGGGAGTGGAAAAAGAATTAGGTATCACAAAAGAAGATATAGGTAAAAAGATTTCTGTTGAAGACTACAACAAGAAATGTCGTGAAGCTGTATTGCGGTTTAAAGACAAATGGGATGAGCTCACAGTAAAAATGGGTTATTGGGTTGATCTGAATGATCCCTATATCACTTTCAAGAATGAGTATATTGAAACGCTTTGGTGGTTATTGAGTGAGTTGTATAAAAAAGGATTGTTGTATGAAAGTGTAAGCATTCAGCCTTATTCACCGGCTGCAGGAACTGGATTAAGTTCACATGAACTCAATCAGCCGGGTACTTATAAAGATGTAAAGGATACAAGTGCTGTGGCAATGTTCAAAGCTGCCCCTCTAAATCTCCCCGAAGGGGAGACTTTGGCAAACCCACTTAGCCAGATTTATGAGCTGCAAAAAAATAAAGAGGAAGTATTCTTTTTAGCCTGGACGACCACTCCATGGACACTTCCTTCTAATTTAGGATTGACAGTTGGAACAAATATTGATTATGTACTGGTAAAAACCGTAAATCCATATTTGCATAATGAGATCAATGTAATACTGGCCAAAGCATTACTTGGAAAATATTTTAAACCAGAAAACGAAACTTCAGATTTTTCAGTTTATCAGAATGACGGAAAGAATATACCCTATTCAATCATTTCTGAATTTAAAGGAAAAGAAATTGAAGGTTGCGAATATGAACAGTTGCTTCCTTACGAAGCAAATTCTTTAACAGCCATACAGGAAATCACTCCTGATGCAAGACCCTTCCGTGTTTTAGTTGGAGATTTTGTAACAACAGAAGATGGAACAGGGATCGTACATACTGCTCCCGCATTTGGAGCTGATGACTATAAAGTCGGGAAAAAATATAATATCGGCATTCTCACGATGGTGGACCGCCAGGGAAAGTTTGTAGATGGACTTGGTGAATTCAGTAATCGTTACGTCAAGAATTATAAGGACCAGAAAGATTATGTAGATGTAAATGTGGACATAGCCGTAAAACTGAAAAAAGAGAACAGGGCATTTAAAGTAGAAAAATACGAACATAACTATCCGCATTGCTGGAGAACAGATAAACCCATTCTTTATTATCCATTGGATGCATGGTTTATTAAAACCACAGCCATCAAAGACAGAATGGTAGAGCTGAACAAGACCATTAACTGGAAACCAAAATCAACCGGCGAAGGAAGATTTGGCAACTGGCTGGAAAATATGGTGGACTGGAACCTGAGCCGTTCAAGATTCTGGGGTACACCACTTCCTATCTGGAAAACAGAAGACGGAGAAGAAGAGATTTGTATTGGAAGTATCGGGGAATTATTAAATGATGCAAAAAAAGCAGATGAACTTCTGGGTACAGCTAATAGCTTAAAGCTTTCAGCTGACAGTTTAGATCTTCATAAACCTTTTGTAGACGATATCATCTTGGTTTCTCCGAAAGGAAAACCAATGAACCGGGTACCGGACCTTATTGATGTTTGGTTTGATAGTGGTGCTATGCCTTATGCTCAATGGCATTTCCCATTTGAAAATAAAGAAACATTCAAGGCTTCTTTTCCTGCAGATTTTATTGCAGAAGGTGTGGATCAGACAAGAGGATGGTTTTATACTTTGCATGCAATAGCAGCATTGGTTTTTGATTCGGTGGCTTATAAAACCTGCGTGTCAAACGGACTGGTGCTGGATAAAGCCGGCAATAAAATGAGCAAGCGGTTGGGCAATATGGTAGACCCGTTTAAAACCATTGAAACCTATGGAGCTGATGCAACCAGATGGTATCTCATCACCAATGCTTCTCCCTGGGAGAATATGAAATTTGATCTGGATGGTATTAAAGAAGTGCAGCGCAAATTCTTTGGTACGCTTTATAATACCTATCAGTTTTTTGCGCTATATGCCAATGTGGATGGATTTTCATTTAAAGAGAAATATGTGCCTTTAAATGAAAGACCTGAAATTGACCGTTGGATCCTTTCTTCATTAAATTCATTAGTGAAAAAGGTGAATGAGTTCATGGATGATTATGAACCCACACAGGCAGGCCGTGCTGTTGAAGATTTTGTTGATGAACATCTGAGTAACTGGTATGTTCGTTTATGCAGAAGAAGATTCTGGAAGGGAGAATATGAACAGGATAAGATTTGTGCTTATCAAACATTGTATGAGTGTCTTGAAACTGTGTTAAGATTAATAGCACCGATATCGCCATTTTTCAGCGATTCACTTTTCCAAAACTTAAATACAATTACAAAAAGATTTAATACAGAGTCTATTCATCATACAGACTTTCCAACATTAGATGACTCTCAGAACCCCCCTTTGGGGGGCAGGGGGGCCATTGATACTTCATTGGAAGAAAGAATGCAGCTGGCACAGGATACTTCGTCACTCATTTTGTCATTAAGGAAAAAGCAGAATATAAAAGTGCGTCAGCCATTACAAAAAGTATTGATCCCTGTTTTGAATCCTTCCATGAAATCACAAATTCAAAAAGTGGAAGACCTGATTAAAGCAGAAGTAAATATTAAAGAGATTGAGTTTATAAATCCTGACAATACATTTATCCAAAAAAAGGCAAAAGCAAATTTTGTTGCCCTGGGTAAAAAGCTTGGCCCGAAAATGAAAGCAGTATCACAAATTATTAGTGGGTTTACACAAGAACAGATAGGCGTGATTGAAAAAGACGGGCAAATAAGTTTACCAGTTGACGGAGAAGAGTTGATTTTGCAGGCTTCAGATGTAGAAATAACCAGCGAAGATATTCCGGGTTGGCTGGTTGCCAATAAGGGTCCATTATCTGTAGCCCTGGACATCAATATCACCTCAGAATTAGAGCAGGAAGGCCATGCCAGGGAGTTTGTGAACAGGATTCAGAAGATCAGAAAGGACAGCGGATTTGAGCTGACTGATAAAATAGAAGTTAAAGTGTCTGCCGATAATGGATTAAAAAATTCATTGGCTCAGTTTAAAGACTATATTTGCGCCGAAATTCTAGCCGACAAGCTAGAAATATTGACAAGTTTAGATAGTGGTACAGAAATAGAAGTGAATGATTTTCAATTAAAAGTGATCATTTTTAAAAAAGCTTAAAACTATGGCTACAAAGAAAAAGCCTGTACCAAAAAAAGCAACTAAGCCGGCTAAGAAAGCGGCAGCTAAAAAACCGGCAATAAAAAAGCCTGTAAAAAAAGCAGTTGCTAAAAAGGCTAAAAAACCAGTTGCTAAAAAAGCAGCAAAACCCGCTAAGAAAACTGTAACAAAAAAACCGGTTACAAAACCAGTTAAAAAAATTGCGGTAAAACCAGCAAAACCTGCAAAAAAATCCAGTGCAGCTATTGCCAGATCTTTAGTATCCGTAAAACCCCAAATAAAATTAAGTGTGAAAAAAGAACCAGCAAAACCCACGAAAGTTGTGATTCCGAAAACGAGCACAAAGTCAGTTAAAAAGTATGAACCCGATTTCACAAAGTCAGTTCTTGATTCGCAAGTACAGGATCCGGGAATGCCATCACAGCGTTATTCAGATACCGACCTGAATGAATTTCGTGACCTGATCCAGAAAAAACTGGATGCGGCCAAAAAAGAATTGGCTTATCTGCAGGGGCTGATCACCAGAAAAGATGAAAGTGGGGATATGGATGAAGGCCGTTATATGACAATGGAAGACGGTAGTGTGAGCATGGAAAGAGAACAACTGAGCCAGATGGCCAGCCGTCAGATCACATTTATTGATCACCTGGAAAAAGCCATGATGCGCATTGAAAATAAAACTTATGGTATTTGCAGGGTTACCGGCAGGTTAATTGACAAAGCAAGGTTAAGGGCAGTGCCACATGCTACACTTAGCATTGAAGCAAAACAAATGATGAATAAATAATTTAGACATACAAATATTGAAAAGCCTTCCTCACAAGAAGGCTTTTTTAGTTTCTGGTACTTCTAATTTGATTAAATTGTCGCTTTAACTTTATTGCTAAAATTGATAAAATATGGCCAGACTTTTCTACGCTGCATTTTTTACTTTCATTTCTTTTCAGGCAATTTCTCAGAAGCAGGAGATTATTTCAGGTCCGATGCTTGGGCCGGTTGAATTAAGAGATGCAAAAATTTGGCTGGAAGTATCCGGTGAAGTAAAGTCAGTTTCATTACAATATAAAAAAAGAGGAGAGAAAGAAAGCCAGTCGATAGTTTATAAAGGAGAACTGGGTAAAAATTTTAATCCGATCCAAATAACTCTTGGCGGATTAGATATTAACTCAACCTACGATTATCAATTTCTGATAAATGGAAATCTTTCAGAAGCAAAAGGAGAGTTTACTTCTAAAGATCTCTGGCAATACAGAAAACCTGCCCCTGATTTTTCTTTTTTGGCTGGCAGCTGTTCTTACATGAACCAACCACAATATGACAGACTTGGAATGCCATATGGTGGCGATTCATCGATATTTGAAACAATGGCAAAAGAAAAAGCAGCTTATATGCTTTGGCTGGGCGATAACTGGTACACCAGAGAAGTTGATTATTTCAGCGAATGGGGACTTTGGAACCGGGCTTCATTGGACAGGTCAAGACCCGTGCTTCAGAACTTTCTAAAGGCAATGCCTCATTTTGCAATTTGGGATGACCATGACTTTGGTCCGAATGATATCGGGAAAAGCTATATCCTGAAAAATACCAGCAGGGATATCTGGAAAAATTACTGGATGAATCCTACTTATGGAGAAAACAATGAAGGCATTTATACAATGAATTCATATAGCGACGTAGATATATTTATGCTGGATGATCGTTGGTGGCGTAGTGCAGAAAGAATGAAGGACTCTGTCAATGGTAAGCCCAATCCTGAAAAAAGAATGTTGGGACATCAGCAAATGGAATGGCTGAAAAATGCTTTGCTTTTTAGTTCTGCAACTTTTAAGATCATTGCCAACGGAAGTCAGATACTAAATCCCGTTTCTCCTTTTGATAAATTAAAAAATTTTCCGGTTGAGTATGATGAACTGATTAAGTTTTTAAACAGCAATTCTATTAACGGTGTTTTATTCCTTACAGGCGACAGGCATCACAGTGAAGTGATCAAAATAGAGAGACCGGGTAATTATCCTTTGTATGATATTACTGTTTCTCCCCTGACTGCAGATACCCATACTTTTGGGATTTCTGAAAAAAATAATCCTTTTCGTGTTTTCGGACTTGACGAAAAACAGAATTATGGGCGATTCAACATATCAGGGAAAAGAGATAACCGGCAATTGACCGTTGAGTTTATTGGTGTAAAAGGTGAAAAACTCGGACAATGGAGTGTAAATGAAAAAGAACTGAAAAAGCCTGCAATAAAAAAATAGTTAAATGACGATAGAAGTTATATATGAAAAAAACAAAGTGATTCAGGGTCTTCGTTATCATTTCATCAGCAGAAAAGAACTGCGGTTGATGATCATATTGGTTAATGTGTTTGCATTATTTTCTGCAGCATTATTTTATTTTAAACTGGTAACACCACTTGCTTTTTTAATTGGCTCCACATTGTGGTTTGTGATGATGCTGAGTGTATGGTTTATATTGCCCAATCTTATTTATAAAAGGACTTCTACTTTTAAGGATCGTTTTCAAATGAGTTTTGACCATGTTGGTTTTTCTTTGGGAAATGAAAGAGGTGGCAGGTCATGGGAATGGAAAACCCTGGTATCATTTTTAGAGAGTCCGCATTTTTTTCATTTGTATTTTGACAGCAGATCATTCTTTCTTGTGCCTAAAAATGGTTGTAAAAGCAGTGAGGAGCTATTTGAATTAAGGCAATTGCTCAAAGAGAGGATCAGGAAGTAGCCAGAACCTGCTTTTGGCTTACAGGTCTTTTTCCATTTCTACATGGGGTATGGTCAATTCAATAAATTCCTGGCTGGTTACCTGGTATCCCATTTTTTCAAAAAAAGGAACAGTGTTTTTTCTTGCATGCATGGACATTTTTTTATAACCATGGTCCCTGGCAATATTTTCTGCAAACAATATTAAGGCACGTCCAATTCCTTTGCCTTGTAAATTATTTAAAACTGCCATTTGCCTTAAACGGGCTTTAGTTACGTCATTTTCAACAATCATACAGCAGCCCAGCATATCATCATCTTCAAATGCACCAACAAGTATATAGTCCTTTTCTTTCTCCAGTTCCGACTCTGAAAAACTTAACCCCAAAGGCTTTCGAAGTATATCGGCCCGCATTTTTACCATCTGCCGGTATTCCGGTGTGCCGTAATCTAATATTTTCAGAGCCATTGATTGGTTTTTTTGTCATTTTGAAGAAATTCAATTTACAACATATATTAATACTATCAATTGTTTGAAAACATAATTTTAATTGTAAATAAGCGATCATTGCATTAATTTCCAGTACTTTTAAACTTGTAAAAAAAACAAGCATTAATGCTGTGATTAGTTCAAAAATTCTATTTTTGCACCCATATTTAACTAAACTATCTCATCATGTCAGACATCGCATCAAGAGTAAAGAAAATTATTGTAGACAAATTAGGCGTAGACGAAGCGGAAGTAACTAACGAAGCTTCTTTTACAAATGATTTGGGTGCCGATTCATTGGACACCGTAGAACTGATCATGGAATTCGAAAAAGAATTCAACATCTCCATTCCTGATGAGCAAGCTGAAACCATCACTACAGTTGGTCAGGCAATTGCTTACCTGGACGAAAACGCAAAGTAAAATTTCATTCCACAAGAGGAAAATGTAAACCAGCTCCAAAATAATTTTTTGGACTGGAGAGCAGGGAATAAATGCACTCCGCCTTCCTATAGCAATATTGGGAAGGCGGTTTTACTTGCTGCTCAGGTCTTCTATCAGTATCTTTAATTAAATTTTATTTTGGTTATATGAAATTGAAAAGAGTAGTTGTTACAGGATTAGGTGCTTTAACCCCAATTGGTAATACTTTAAATGATTATTGGGAAGGGTTGATCAATGGGACACCCGGTGCCGATATGATAACACTTTTTGATGCTTCTAAGTTCAAAACCAAATTTGCTTGTGAAATAAAGGGCTTTGAACCTACAGATTTCCTGGATAGAAAAGAGGCCCGTAAAATTGACCGTTTTTCTCAAACTTCATTAGTTGTCAGCGATCAGGCTGTACAAGATGCAGGTATTTCAAAAGAAAACGTAAATCAGGACCGGGTAGGGGTGGTTTTTGCCAGCGGTATCGGGGGTTTGATAACATTTCAGGAAGAGGTGATCAATTTTGCCAAAGGTGATGGTACGCCAAGATTCAATCCTTTCTTTATCCCGAAAATGATACTGGATATTGCCGCCGGACATATTTCCATGCGACATGGTTTTCGTGGGCCGAATTTTTCCGTTGTCAGTGCCTGTGCTTCTTCTACCAATGCAATGATGGAAGCTTATAACCTGATTAGATTAGGCATGGCGGATATTATTATTACTGGTGGTGCAGAAAGTGTGATTAGTGAAGCCGGAGTTGGTGGATTTAATGCCATGAAAGCATTGAGTGAAAGAAATGATGATCCCAAATCTGCCTGCAGGCCTTATGATAAGGACCGTGATGGATTTGTAATGGGCGAAGGAGCCGGAGCAGTAGTGCTGGAAGATCTTGATCATGCTTTGGCAAGAGGCGCAAAGATCTATTGCGAAGTTGCAGGTTGCGGAGCAACGGCAGATGCTCATCATATAACAGCGCCGCATCCGGATGGGTTGGGTGCAAAAAATGTTATGCATGCTGCATTAAAAGATGCCGGAATGAATCCGGGAGATATAGATTATATCAATACACACGGCACTTCCACACCACTGGGAGATGTAGCTGAAGTAAAAGCCATCGTTGATGTATTTGGCGAACATGCTTTCAATCTGAATATCAGTGCTACTAAATCTATGACGGGGCATTGCCTTGGAGCAGCCGGGGTAATAGAAGCAATTGCCTGTATCAAAAGTGTAGTGCATGATATAGTGCCACCAACCATAAATCATTTTACAGATGATCCGGAGCTTGATACAAGATTGAATTTTACTTTTCACAAAGCACAAAAAAGAACAGTGAGAGCAGCTTTGAGTAATACTTTTGGATTTGGCGGGCACAATGCCTGTGTGATCATGAAGAAGTTTGAACAATAAATTTGGTGCCAGGGACTTAAAAAATTAATTTTTCATCTTCCACATTCTTTAAAATTTTGTAGCTTACTGTCTGTGGATTTTTTCAAAACTCTCTTTAAGGAAAAAAAAGGTGCTTCATTTAAGAAGCAATTAAAAAATGTTCTTGGGTTCAGCCCCCGAAATATTACCTTATACAAAACATCACTTACACATAGGTCTGTCAGGGAAAGTGCTGATGAGAATAATGAAAGACTGGAATATTTGGGAGATGCTGTTCTGAGTGCAATGGTAGCTGATTATCTTTTTAAAAGATATCCATACAGGGAAGAAGGGTTTCTGACTGAAATGCGGAGCAAAATGGTAAATCGTCAGCAATTAAATGATATTGCTATCCGGATGGGTTTAAAGAAGATTACCTTGTTTAATAAATCTGACGGGTCACTGAAAGTGAGCCAGATCTTTGGCAATACTTTAGAAGCATTGGTTGGTGCTGTATTTCTTGATCTTGGTTATAAAAAAACCAGCAAATGGGTGACAGAAAGAATCATACTTCCACACATGTTTATTGATGACCTGGAAATTCTGGAGATCAATCATAAAAACAGATTGTATGGCTGGGCAAATAAAAACGGTAAGGTTCTGGAGTTTGAAACAATAGAAGAAAAAATCGAAAACGGCCGAAGGTTATTTACAATTGCTGCGGTGGTTGATGGAAAAAAAATTACAGAGGGGAAGGCTTTTAATAAAAAAGATGCATCTCAGATCGCTGCTCAATCTGCAGTAGAAAAACTGGGAATTGTAAATTCTGATTCAATTTCTGAAGAAACCGAAGAGTCTTAAAAAATCATTTTCTTTCTTCATTAAGTCGTCATTACAGACATACACAATTCTATCAGCACCCCATTTGTAGATTTGGGATGAAGAAAACAAACCAACTTGTTATCAGCCCCCGGGTTGGGTTTATCACTAAGCAATACAAATCCTTCTTTTTTTAATCTGTCCATCTCTGCTTCAATATTTTCAACTTCAAAGGCAATATGATGCAGTCCCTCGCCTTTTTTTTCTAAAAACCGTGAAATGACCCCATCCGGATCTGTGCTTTCCAGCAATTCAACCTTGGTTTCCCCGGTTTTAAAAAAAGCAGTATTTACTTTTTCCGATTCCACTTTTTCGGTTTTATAGCACCGACTATTCAGCAGTTTTTCAAATAATGGCACTGAATTGGCTAAACTTTTAACTGCAATCCCGATATGATCTACTTTTTCCATGATTGTAAGTTTCTTAGTTAAAGGCTTTTACGATTTTGGTAAAATTAAGTAGTTATAAGGCAGAATAGCCTTTCGAATCGGTCAGTTTGAGGTAAATTTGTAACAATTGAAACGATAATTAAATTAACATGTTAAAACTTCCCATTTACTTAGATCATAATGCCACAACTCCCTGTGACCCAAGAGTTGTAGATGCGATGATACCCTATTTCACAAATAATTTTGGAAATGCTGCTAGTCGCAACCATCCTTTTGGATGGGAAGCTGAAGGAGCAGTTGATAATGCCCGTGAGCAGGTAGCCAAATTGATTGGTGCCGATCCTAAAGAAATAATCTTTACCTCAGGTGCTACAGAAGCTGACAACCTGGCCATCAAAGGAATCTTTGAAATGTATGCCAGCAAAGGAAATCATATCATTACATGCAATATCGAACACAAAGCTGTTTTGGATACTTGTAAACATGTAGAAAAAGAGGGTGGTGAAGTAACTTATCTGAAAGTAAAACCAGATGGCCTAATTGATTTAAAGGAACTGGAAGCTGCTATAAAACCAACTACTATACTGATTGCACTCATGTATGCCAATAACGAAATTGGAACTGTGATGCCAATGAAAGAAATCAGCGCTATCGCAAAAAAACATGGTGTATTGGTTTTTACGGATGCTACACAAGCCGTTGGAAAAATTCCCGTGGATGTGAATGCAGATGGAATTGACCTCTTGGCTATGACAGCACATAAGATGTACGGGCCAAAAGGAGTTGGTGCATTATATGTTCGCAGAAAAAATCCAAGAGTGAAAGTAACAGCCCAGATGGATGGAGGCGGTCACGAAAGAGGTATGCGTAGTGGCACGTTGAATGTTCCCGGTATAGTCGGTTTTGGAAAAGCCTGTGAATTGGCGATGCTGGAAATGGACCAGGATGCAAAAAAATTAAGTAAATTAAGAGATAAACTGGAAACGGAATTATTGAAACTTGAAGAAGCTTATTTAAATGGAAGCAAACAATATCGTTTGCCACATGTTTCTAATATTTCATTCAAGCATGTAGAAGGCGAAGGTTTATTAATGGGTTTTAATAAAGACATAGCACTTTCATCCGGGTCAGCATGTACATCAGCATCATTAGAACCTTCTTATGTTTTAAAAGCATTAGGTTTAGGTGATGATCTAGCACATAGTTCACTCCGGTTTGGATTGGGAAGATTTACAACAGAAGAGCAGATCGATTACACAATTGAAGCGGTATCAAAAACTGTGATTAAATTAAGAGAAATGAGTCCGCTTTGGGAAATGTACAAGGAAGGAATTGATTTAAGCACAATTGAATGGGCGCATCATTAACCCGCTAAAGGGGTTAAGAATTTATTTTTAAACTTTTAAAATTTTTATTATGTCATACTCAGAAAAAGTAATTGGTCATTATCAGAATCCTAAAAATGTAGGGACACTGGATAAAACTAAAAATAATGTTGGTACAGGGCTGGTTGGCGCACCCGAGTGTGGCGATGTAATGCGTTTGCAAATTGAAGTAGATGAAGCTACCGGCATGATCAAAGATGCTAAATTTAAAACTTTTGGCTGCGGTTCAGCAATTGCTTCTTCTTCTTTAGCCACAGAATGGCTGAAAGGAAAGAATATAGATGAAGCAATAAAGATCGACAATATGGAAATCGTGGAAGAGTTGAATTTACCACCTGTAAAAATTCACTGTTCTGTATTGGCTGAAGATGCTATTAAAGCAGCAGTAAATGATTATCGTAAAAAGAATGGCTTGCCGGAAGTGAAGTTTGAAGAGAGTGTTGTTCATTAAGTAAAAATTAAAAAAGTAAAAGTGAAAACCCTGTTTTTTATTTTTAAATTTTGACTTTTATTATGAGTGTGGAATTACAAAACAGTATTTATATAAGCGATAAAGCAAAAGCAAAAGTGCAACAACTGATGACCGATGCAGGCATCGTTGAAGATCCGGCTTATTTTGTAAGAGTAGGTGTGGTAGGTGGTGGTTGTTCAGGTCTGAGCTACAAATTAGATTTTGATAACGAGACCAAACCAATGGACCAGGTTTTTGAAGATAATGGAATAAAAGTAGTAACGGATTTGAAAAGCTTCTTATACCTGGTAAACACAACGCTTGATTTTTCTGACGGATTAAACGGGAAAGGATTTTATTTCAGCAATCCCAATGCAAGCAGAACCTGCGGATGCGGTGAAAGTTTTGCAGTTTAAAATATTACAGGACGGTGTGAAAAACCCATCTTGATAGAAAGCCCTTCATTCCAGAAGGGTTTTCTGTTTATATAACTTTAAGTTATAGAGTGAAAATTTGCAAATAGATTCCCTTATTTTGCAGCAACTATCCAAGCCTATGTGGTCCATTTGTAAAAAAGAACTTTGTCAATTTTTCAGCAGCCTTACCGGTTATATTGCCATCATTGTTTTTCTTTTGGTTAACGGCCTGATGCTATTTGTTTTTGAAGAAAATATCCTGGACTTTGGCTATGCCAGCCTTGATCGTTTTTTTCAACTTTCCCCCTGGATTTTATTATTACTGATTCCGGCTATAACCATGCGGAGTTTTTCTGATGAATTCAGATCGGGCACTTTTGAGATCTTACAGACAAGGCCACTTACCCGCTGGCAAATCATATTCGGAAAATATTTGGGCAGTCTTATTGTTGTATTGATCGCTTTATTGCCAACTATAATTTATATTATTTCTGTACAAAATCTTTCATCCAATGAAGGGATAGATAAAGGAGCTACCATCGGCTCTTATATCGGCCTTGTTTTTCTGGCAGCAGTTTTTGTGGCAATTGGTATTTGTACAAGCAGCTTTACCAATAATGCAGTTATTGCTTTTATAATAAGCCTTATTGCCTGTGTGTTGCTTTATTATGGTTTCAATGCCATAAGCCGCTTACCTGGTCTGGGTAGCGGAGCAGATTATTATGTGGAAATGGCCGGAATAGATTTTCATTTCAGAAGTGTGAGCAGGGGAGTAGTAGATACGAGAGACCTTGTTTATTTTTTAAGCTTGATTGCCTTGTTTCTTGGTATTACCAATCGTAACCTTTTAAAACATTGATCTCCGGATGAAGAATAACATTAATAAAATATGGGCTTCAAAATTCTGGTGGCTCTTTTTATTGATCATCATTGTAGCTATTAATCTGCTGGCTTCGTCATTTCATTACAGGATTGATCTTACTAAAGAAAAAAGATATACACTGAGCAAGGCTACAAAGCAGTTGTTGAAAAATCTGGATGCTTCTTTAGAAATTGATGTATTTCTTAAAGGTGATTTTCCGGCCGGATTTAAAAAGCTGGCTGCCACTACATCGGAATTATTGCAGGAGTTCAGGGAAAGCGGCAGTTCAAAAGTCACATTTAATTTTATTGAGCCGGATGAATTCATCACGGACAGCCTGAAATATGCAGATACACTGGTTGCCATGGGAGCGGTTCCCATCAACCTTAAAGTGCAATTAAAAGCCGGTGAACAGCAGCAATACGTTTTTCCTGTGGCCTGGGTGAAGTATAAAGGCAAAGTTATTTTAGTCAATATCTATACCGGAGGAAAACGACTTATAACTCCTGGTGAAATGAACAGTGCAGAAGCTTTGATGGAATACCAGTTCGTAAATGCAATAAATAAGATCACTCAGGAATCAAAAACTTTTATTGGTTATACCATTGGCAACGGACAGCCGGTTGGTCCTGAAGTAAGTGATCTGATTGAAGGAATACTTAGACCGAATTACAATGTTTTTACACTAAATCTTTCAACCCAGCCTTCCATTCCTGATACATTTAAGCTTTTAATGGTTGTAAAACCAACTCTCACATTTACAGAAGACGAAAAATTTAAACTGGATCAATATGTAATGCGTGGCGGAAAGATATTATGGGTATTGGATAATCTAGCAGCTGAAATGGATAGCCTTCAAATGAATGCCCAGACCATTGCTTATGAAAGAAACCTTAACCTCACCGATTTATTATTCAGGTATGGGGCAAGAATAAATCCTGACCTGATCATGGACCTGCAATCAGATTTTCTTCCTTTTATAGCAGGAGGAACCCCTGATAATCCACAGTATGAATTTTTAAAATGGAATTATTTTCCATTGTTTGAATCAAAGAACAATCATCCCATCAATAAAAATCTCCGGCTGGTTGCCGGTCGCTTTGTCAACTCAATTGATACAGTAAAAGCAGAAGGTATTAAGAAAACATTTTTGCTTACTTCTTCTCCCAATTCCCGGATTATGGGTACGCCGGCAATGATCAGCCTGAATGAAAACAGAAATGCACCAGAAGATGCAAAATTTAAAATGAATGAAATTCCATCTTCAGTATTACTGGAAGGGAAATTCAGATCGCTATATGAGGGGAGGATTTCAAAACAGAGAGCTGATTCTTTATCTGCAACAGGCCAATCATTTATCGGAAAAAATGAAAAGGATAACAAAATGATCATTATTGCAGACGGGGATATTGTGCTGAATGAATTCTCTGCCCAGCAGCAACAGATTTTCCCAATGGGTGTGAATCAATATACATTAGGCACAAATTATGAATACCAATTTGCCAACAGGGATTTCATCATGAACTGCCTGGAATACCTTTTAAATGATGGCTCCATCATGGAAACCAGAAATAAGGATTTTGTCCTCAGGGTGCTGGACACAAAAAAAGTAAATGAACAAAAAACTTTCTGGCAATTAATAAATATTGCATTACCTGTCTTGCTTGTCTTGCTTGGTGGGTTTATGTACCAGCAAATCCGTAAAAGAAAATACGCTGCCTAGCCTGTTTGTTTCATTTATCTTTACTGCTATTAAATCTGCGAATGAATACTGAACAAGTCACATATCTGGTATTTGGAATTGTATTGGTGCTTGCATTGGCTTTCGACCTTGGATTGCTGAATAAAAAAAATCAAAAGATTTCAATCCGGCAGGCCCTGATGCAAACATTTTTTTGGGTAGGCCTTGCCCTTGCTTTTTTTGTATTTGTTTGGGTTGAAAGAGGACAAAAAACAGGGCTTGAATATATCAGCGCATACCTGATGGAGTGGAGCCTTAGTATTGATAATATTTTTGTGTTCATCATCATTTTTGCATCCTTTGGAGTAAAAGAAAAAAATTATGGACAGGTTTTATTGATCGGAATTTTAATGGCCATTATTTTCAGGGTGCTGTTTATTACCGGAGGTGTTGCTATTGTTCAAAAATTTCATGAAGTCTTGTATTTATTCGGTGCTTTTCTTTTATACACCGGGTACAAGATGTTTACAGCCAGCAGTGATCATGAGTTTGACCCACACGAAACTAAAATGTACAAGTTTGTAACACGATTTTTACCCCTGATTCCAGGAGATTTTGATGGAAAATATGTAGTGAAAGATGAGAAAGGCAGACGTCGTTACACTACATTATTTGTAGTCATTATCATGCTGGCAGCAACTGATCTGGTGTTTGCATTGGATTCCATCCCGGCAGTAATGGGTATTGTTGATAATTCTCCGGAACACAGTGCAGATGCCAAACTGGTCATCTATACTTCAAATATTTTTGCTGTACTTGGCTTAAGATCTTTATTCTTTTTATTGCGTGGAGCAGTTACTAAATTTGATTATTTACAACAGGGGATTGCGATAGTGCTTGCATTTATCGGAATCAAGATGCTTGCAGATCATTGGATCAGCCAATGGATAGATAAAACCACACAGGTTTTTATTTCGCTGGGAGTAATTATAGTTTGTTTGTCGGGTTCTATTTTTTACTCAATGTTTATAAATAAAAAAGGATTGCCCCCTGAAGTAAAGGAAGATGATGATAGTATGTATTGATTTTTTAAAACTATGTTTTGACCTACCTGATCAGCCATATTTCAAAAATTTTACAAGCCAGGGCTGTAATTATTAATGATGCTCCCATTGACCATTTGCTATTTGATAGCCGTAAGGTTTTTTTTCCTGCTTCCTCTTTATTTTTTGCCTTAAAAGGTGCAAGAAGAAATGGTCACAAATTCATACCCGAGCTTTACAAAAAAGGAGTTAGAAACTTTGTTGTGAGTGAAGATCTTTCTGATCTTGATCTTCCGGAATCAAATATACTGATTGTTGAAGACGGGTTAATTGCTCTTCAAAAACTGGCAGCTGCTCATCGTAAACTTTTCAGAATTCCGGTGATTGGGATCACTGGAAGCAATGGAAAAACAATTGTAAAAGAATGGCTGTACCAGTTGCTGCATGAGAATTTCAATATAGTGAGAAGTCCTAAAAGCTATAACTCACAAATAGGCGTTCCGCTGAGTGTTTGGGAGATAAACAGAAATCACAATCTGGGAATTTTTGAAGCTGGTATTTCGCAAATGGGTGAAATGGAAAACCTGCAAAAAATCATTCAGCCCGGCATTGGTATTTTGACCAATATAGGTGAGGCCCATAGTGAAGGATTCACAAATGCCGATCAAAAAACGGAAGAGAAGATTAAATTATTTAAGGATGCAGAAATTATCATTTATTGTAGCGATGACTGGATGGCAGAAAAGGCCATAGTCATGCAACACGAAGCGGGTTATCATAAGACCGGAAAATATCCCTTCCATATTTTTTCCTGGGGAAGAATTAG
>CAZOOT010000028.1:22420-32374 GCA_964581455.1 uncultured Chitinophaga sp.
ATTAGAAAATCCACACTGCAGATTTTAAAAGTAGAAAAGGGTAAATCAGAAACCAGGATAATTGCATTTTATAAAAAAGGAGAAATCAGCATTGTAATTCCATTCTCAGATGATGCTTCAATTCAGAACGCAATCAGTTGCTGGTGTGTAATGCTTCATCTTGGAATCAGGGATATGTTGATTTCAAAAAGAATGAAATTGTTGCAACCGGTAAACATGAGGCTGGAACTGAAAAAAGGTATTAATCATTGTACAATTATCAACGATAGCTATAGCGCTGACCTGAGTTCCCTGCATATCGCCTTAAATTTTTTACAACATCATGGCGGACTGTCAAAAAAAACACTGGTCTTATCAGATTTTTTTCAATCGGGTTTAAAAAATGAAGAATTATATAAGCAAATTGCATCAGAAATTTCACAGTATAATATTGACCGGGTTATCGGAATTGGATTAAATATTTCTAAGCATTTGAAGCCTGCCCCGGGATCAGCAAATAAAATAAGTAAGATTGAATTCTATGCGTCTACTGATGATTTTATGACAAGGTTCAGGGTTTCCGATTTTAAAGAAGAAACCATTTTGGTAAAAGGAGCAAGAGTATTTTATTTCGAACGCATCGTTCAATTGCTGGAACAAAAAGTACATCAAACCGAACTGGAAATAAACCTGAATGCAGTTGGACATAATTTATCTCAATACCAGCAACAACTTTTAAATACCACTAAGATCATGGCGATGGTAAAAGCATTTGCTTATGGAAGTGGTGGTGCTGAGATCGCAACCAAACTGCAATACCTCAAAGTGGATTACCTGGGTGTTGCATATGCAGACGAAGGTGTAGAGTTGCGCAAATCCGGAATTGATATACCGATGATGGTGATGAATGCAGAAGCCTTATCTTTTGATGTGTTGGTAAATAATAATCTGGAACCCGCTATTTTCTCATTCAGCATGTTAAAAGAATTGGATGTTTTTTTTAAAGATGAAGGAATTAAAAATTTTCCAATTCACCTGGAGTTGGAAACGGGGATGAACCGGCTGGGATTCGCTACGGAGGATGTGAGCAAACTTGCTGAGGCATTAATTGCCACAACTTCTTTCAGGGTGAAATCGGTATTTACACACCTGGCTGCAAGCGAAGATCGTGCACAGGATGAATTTACAAACCAGCAATTCGAAAATTTTAATTTAGCCTGCACCGAATTGAAAAAAAACCTTGGTTATACATTTATTTGTCATATAGCAAATTCGGCAGCTATACTTCGTCATCCCCATATGCATCTGGATATGGTTAGACTCGGGATTGGATTGTATGGAGTGGACAGTGCAATATCAGGCAAGATCGATCTTCAACCAGTGGCAAAACTTAAATCAACTATCGCACAGGTAAAACATTTGAAAAAAGGGGAGTCCATTGGATATAACAGGAAAACTATTTTAGAAAGAGATTCTGTAATAGCTACAGTTGGCATAGGTTATGCTGATGGTTATCGTAGAAAATTAGGAAACGGAACAGGGCACATGTGGTTAAAAGGGCAATTGGTTCCTGTAGTAGGAACAGTTTGTATGGACATGACCATGATTGATGTAACAGACCTGCCGGGAATAAAACAAGGTGATGAAGTAATCATTTTCGGAAATGAATTACCGATTCAAAATCTTGCAGCATGGGCTGACAGTATTCCTTATGAAATAATGACGGGGATTTCTCAAAGGGTAAAAAGAGTTTATTATGAAGAATAACAATTTTTCCTGTATTGAAGCCCATCATCAAAATTAATTTAGCATTGAAAATAAACTTATCGTTAAATATTCATTCCAAGCGCTGTATGGCGGGCAGGTAGGTGGGAAATGCTACCCTAATCTGCTTATATTTGCCCACTAAATAAAGCAGAGTGAAACTCAGGAAAGTTGTATTACTAATAGGGATAATTATTTTGGTGGATCAGTTCTTAAAAATCTGGATCAAAACCAGTTACCCAACAGGAAATGTAAGAGAAATTCTTCCATGGTTTCATTTGCATTTTATCGAAAACTCCGGAATGGCCTGGGGATGGAAATTTGGTAACGAGACCGGAAAAGTGATACTTACCCTTTTCAGGATGGCTGCTGTGATATTTGGTACCTGGTATATTGGAAAAATAATTAAACAGCAATATCATAAAGGGTTTATTATATGTGTAGCACTTATCTATGCAGGAGCTTTGGGAAACCTGATAGATAGTATGTTTTACGGGATGATATTTGATAAAGGCCTGCATTTCGATATGGTTTCTAAAGAATATTTTCCTTATTCGGGGATTGCAGTTTTTTCGACAGACGGTTATTCGTCATTTTTACATGGAAGTGTGGTAGATATGCTTTATTTTCCAATTTTTGATATGACCTTACCGTCGTGGTTCCCAATCTGGGGTGGACAGGAATTTGAATTTTTCAGCCCGATATTTAACATTGCTGATGCATCAATAAGTGTAGGAGTAATTACCCTGTTATTCTTTCAAAAAAGGTTTTTTAAAAAGGAGCTGCAAAAGGAGTCTTTCCCTTCTATGGAAACTAACGCTGAAATCAGTGATAAGGCTGAGATTCAATAGGCTGGGGTTCTACGCTTTTGCAGGCGAATAAAAAATGTTATTTTCATAACCCTAAACTCATCCTGATGAAAACAAAATTCAAAATATCACTTCTATTGACAGTCCTGTCAATACTTTTTTTTGCTTGCCAGAAAGAACTAAGTTTTGAACAAGGCATTTCAGATAATTCTGTCGGCACAGTTCAGGCTGATGGAAGCGGAGGATGTATAGGTGTGGTTGTTTCAGGTACTTTCTATAAAGATTCCATTTTAAATGCAAATCATTTTGCCAATATAAATGTAAACGTGGATACGGCTGGCGGTTACAAAATTTCTACAGATACTATTCAGGGATATTATTTTAGTGCTAGTGGAAATTTTAATGCCACCGGATCGCAAGTTGTAAAATTGAAAGGAAGCGGAAAACCACTTTCAGTAGGAACACATATTTTCACTGTAAGTTATAATGGCACTACCTGTGAGTTTTCAGTTAATGTGATCGCCGGATCAGGAGGAACAAGTGTATTCACGATTACTTGTGCCGGGGCAACAGTAAACGGCACTTACTCTGTTGGAACGGCCATGACATCTTCAAATACTGTTATCCTGAATGTGACGGTAACAACAGTTGGCACATGGAGCATTTCAACTGCACCGGCTGTGAGTGGTGTTATTTTCAGCGGATCGGGTACTTTTACCAACACAGGAGCACAAACCATTACACTTACTGCAACAGGAAATCCGACAACGGGAGGCACTGCAAACTTTCCTGTTTCTGCCGGAGGCTCTACCTGTAATTTCCAGGTAAATTTCTCTACCGGCCCGGATTATTTTCCAAGAACAGTCAACAGTAATTGGAGTTATGAATTTGATGATATACAAACAGACTCTGTTTTTATTAAAGTAATTCCGCAAACAAAAGTGGTAGGGTCAAATAGCTACAACATTTTTATGTGGACTGATGATGCTGCATTTGGATTTGATTCTTCGGGCTATTATCGTAAATCCGGTAATGATTATTATGAATGGATTGATATGGGAACCTATATCGGATTTGATAATCCACTTTGGGTTGAATATATTTTTCTCAAAGATAATTTGAATGTGAGCAATACATGGACCACAAACAGTTTCTCAGGTACAGTAACCCCTTCAGGCGGTATGACCAGTAATGTAACAGCCAGATTTTTATATACGATAATCCAGCAAAACACTACAGTAACAGTAAAAGGAACCTCTCATCCCAATACAATTGTTGTAAAGCAGGATTTGCAAACACTTTCTGGTTCTACTACATGGACAACTGTTACTGCAGCAGGATATTTACAAAATTATTATGCAAGGGACAGGGGCCTGATCAAACAAGATTATTTTGACGGTACCGGTGCATTGAATTCAAAGATGGAATTAAGGCGGTCTGTAATTTATTAAAAACAGAAAACTGTTAGCTCAAAATAAAAAGTCCTGAATCATTCAGGACTTTTGTTTATTATACTCAAGGGTTTATTCGTAGCTGGCAAACCAATCAGGATCTCTGTCTTCTATCTGATCTGATGATTTGTTTTTTATTTTTTTCAAACCTGGCAATTTGTTTTCCGGATATGGATTCACCATTGGAAGAATTTTTGAACTGACTGACCGTTTTATACATTTATCTGTCCCTGAATAAATTTTCAGGTAAGATTTTTTTTCTTCCTCAGTAAGGTTCAAAGCTTTTAGCGGATAAGCAGAAAAAAAGAAATTTGTTTGCTGCAAATTATTTTTCATAGCGTCAGGGATTATAGTGATTAATTCACGGCTTTATTGGAAACGTTAAATTAAAAGTTTTATGTTGCAGCTCATAGATTATTTAATAAAAAAGACAGGATAATTACCCTGCCAATGCTAGTAGAATTACGATTATTCTGTTTAAGAAATTTTTCCAACCATTTTTGATGGTATCACCCATTCATCAAATTCCTTAGCAGTCAGGTATCCCAGTTTCACTGCCATTGCTTTTAAGGTTGTTCCTTCTTTATGTGCTTTCTGGGCAATCTCAGCAGCTTTATAATAGCCAAT
Source organism: uncultured Chitinophaga sp. (assembly GCA_964581455.1). Taxonomy (GTDB): domain Bacteria; phylum Bacteroidota; class Bacteroidia; order Chitinophagales; family Chitinophagaceae; genus VBAS01. Next base: position 27,051 of record CAZOOT010000028.1, read on the forward strand.
CTTAGTATTTAAGGCTGTGACAAGCATTAGTGAGTTATCAACATGTTTTTTAATATTTGATTTAATTGGTTCTATTCCGGTTGCACATTTATCATTAAATGAAACGCAGCCATCAGCAATAAGCCTTGCACTGTGAAGAAAATTATAGATCATCATTGGTTTAAATACATTCAATTCAAAATGACCGGAAGCACCGCCAATATTTATTGCCACATCATTTCCCAACACCTGGGCCGCAATCATGGTTAATGCTTCACATTGGGTAGGGTTTACTTTTCCGGGCATAATGGATGAACCAGGTTCATTGTCCGGAATATAGAGTTCCCCTATTCCACTTCTTGGGCCACTGGAAAGCATCCGTATATCATTTGCAATTTTCATTAAACTTACTGCTACAGTTTTCAAAGCACCATGTGCTTCCACGATGGCGTCATGGGCTGCCAGTGCTTCAAATTTATTTTCAGCTGTTTTAAATGGAAGCTTTGTCAATTTGGCAATATGCCTGGCAACTTTAATATCATAATTCGGTGGCGTATTAATACCGGTGCCTACAGCTGTGCCGCCAAGTGCCAGTTCACTTAAATGTGATAATGTGTTTCCAAGAGCCTTTAGTCCATGATCCAGTTGAGAAACATATCCGCTGAATTCCTGCCCGACAGTAAGTGGCGTAGCATCCATAAAATGTGTACGGCCAATCTTTACCACTTTTTTAAATTGCCTGCTCTTCCTCGCCAGTGTATCTCTCAGCTTTTTTATTCCTGGTATTGTGATTTCCACTAAAATTTTATAAGCAGCTATATGCATCGCTGTCGGGAATGTATCATTGGAAGATTGTGATTTGTTTACATCATCATTTGGGTGAAGAAATTTCACTTTATCAGAAAGTTTTCCGCCTTTTAAAACATGGCCGCGATAAGCAATCACTTCATTTACATTCATATTGCTTTGGGTGCCGCTTCCTGTTTGCCACACTACCAAAGGAAAATAAACATCCAGTTCACCTTTTAAAATTTCATCGCAAACTTTTCCGATTAAAATAGATTTGTTTTTTGCCAGTACCCCAGCTTCCTGGTTGGTAATCGCAGCAGCTTTTTTCAGGTAAGCAAATGCACGGATAATTTCTTTCGGCATACGGTTGATATCCTGTGCGATTTTGAAATTATCAATGCTACGCTGGGTTTGTGCCCCATAATAGGCTTTAGCCGGAACCCTTACTTCTCCCATAGTGTCTTTTTCTATCCTGTAATCCATAAAATTTATTTTGAAAAGATTAAAAAGTCAATGCGGCAAAGGTACATTCGAAGTGTCAAATGATTAATGCAATTTTAACCGGGTTATGTGAGAAGTATTATTTTTATAAAAGATATATTCGGGGTATGAAAAAAGCGATAATTTATCTGGCAATATTTCTTATGGGTTGTAATGATTATAAAAGCAGCCCTTCATTTTCCAATGTAACAGAAAACCTGATCATCATTACAACAGATGGCCTTCGCTGGCAGGAAGTTTTTAAAGGAATGGATTCGGCGATAGCAGGCAATTCAAAATTTAACCAGGGAGATAGTGGTTATATTTTTAAAACCTATTGGAGCAATAGCGAAACGGAAAGAAGAAAAAACCTATTGCCTTTTTTATGGAGCACTATTGATAGTAATGGACAGATCTATGGTAACCGAAAATTTGGAAATAATGTGAACAATGCAAATCCATATTGGTTCAGTTACCCGGGTTATAGCGAGATCCTTACCGGATATGCAGATACAGCCATCAATTCAAATGACTATCCACCGAATCCGAATGTAACTGTTCTGGAATATTTTAATCAGCAACCAAAAATTAAGGGTAAAGTAGCAGCATTTTGTGCATGGGATGCATTCGACAGGATCATCAACGAAAAACGCAGTGGCATTCCTGTGGTAAATGGATTTCAACCTACAGGTGGGGACCATCCAACTGACAATGAAAAACTGATTAATGCCATGCTGAAAGATTCATTTAAACCATGGGGTGAAGCAGAATGCCTGGACTTATTTACACATTATGCAGCATTGGAGCATTTAAAAACAAAAAAACCAAGAGTGCTCTACATATCCTATGGTGAAACAGATGAGTGGGCTCATCACAGTTATTATAAATCTTATCTTGATGCGGCTCACCAGGTGGATGCATGGATAAAACAGATCTGGGAATTTGTACAATCTGATCCACAGTATAAAAACAAAACCAGCATATTGTTTACCACAGATCATGGAAGGGGAGATTTGAAAAAAGAAGAATGGACAAGTCATGGCAAGTCAATTACTGATGCTTCAGAGATGTGGTTTGCTGTTATAGGACCAGAAATTCCGGCAATCGGGGAAGTAAAAACGGAAATGCAGATCTACCAGGACCAGTTTGCAAAGACTTTAGCTAAATTATTGGGATATAATTACCAGGCAGCACATCCCATTTCTCCTGAAATAAAATCTGTATTTAAAAAATGAAAACATTTGGTTTATTATTGATTTTGATTTTTGACTTTTTACTTTCAACGAAAGGACAGGGTCAGTCAAAAATGCCTTTGCCTACACGACAGCAACTGGCCTGGCATGAAATGGAATTCTATCTCTTTATTCATTTCGGGCCAAATACTTTTACGGATAAGGAATGGGGACATGGTGATGAACCTGAAGAAATTTTTAATCCCACAGATCTGGATTGCCGGCAATGGGCAAGAATAGCGAAAGAGTCCGGAGCCAAAGGCATCATCATTACTGCAAAACATCATGATGGTTTTTGTTTATGGCCCAGCAAATTTTCCCAACATACTGTAAGGGAAAGTGGTTGGAAGAATGGCAAGGGAGATGTACTGAAAGAATTATCTGATGCCTGCAAGGAATTTGGTTTGAAATTCGGCGTATATATTTCACCCTGGGATCGCAATCATCCAAGGTATGAAACGCCGGACTACAACAACATATATGTAAGCAGTATGCTGGAGATCTTTGAAAAATATGGTCCTATATGGGAGTTGTGGTGGGATGGTGCCAATGGAGAAGGACCCAATGGAAAAAAGCAGGAATATGATTTTCGGAGATTTGAAAATACAGTGAGGAGAGTTTCTCCAAATACAATTGTTTTCAGTGATATCGGACCCGACATCCGATGGGTAGGCAATGAAAAAGGAATTGCAGGAAAAACGAATTGGAATTATCTGGACACCGCAGGTTTTAAAAGAGGCCTGGGCGGACCGCCAGAGGATACATTGAACCAGGGAAATGCATATGGAAAAAACTGGATTCCTGCAGAAGCAGATGTTAGTATCCGGCCCGGTTGGTTTTACCATGCAGCAGAAGATGACAAAGTAAAAAGCGGCGAACAGTTATTTGATCTGTATTTAAAATCTGTTGGAAGAGGTGCTAATTTTTTATTAAATGTTCCACCTGACAGGAGAGGATTGATTCATGAAAATGATTCGGCAGCCCTCATGCAGTTTAAAAAACTTAAAGATGAAAGTTTTGAAAATAATTTATTGAAGAATGCCAAAACATACTGGGAGGTTTACCCTGATGCATTGATTAAAGACTCATTAAAATATCGCTTACTGGATAAAAAGTCGGGCACTTATGCCATCAACCGACAGGGTTTCAGTGTAGAACTTCCGCAGGCTGTAAAAATAAATTGTATCGTATTGCGTGAAGCCATTCATTTGGGGCAGACAGTAGAAAATTTTAAAATTATTTTTTTTAACGGAAATAAAAATCTCGGAGAAATAGAAGGTACTACTATTGGCAGAAAACGAATTCTTACATTTCCTGCCAAAACAATTACTTCCTTTAAAGTTTACATGAATGACAGGAATGGAAATGATAATGTAAGTGGGGTGGCTGCATACCTTATTGATGAAAGGTTGATTGAGAAATAGAATGATACATAAATGAGTTTTATTTTCCTTTAAAATTTGCTTTTCTCTTTTCCAAAAATGCAGTAACGCCTTCTTTCATGTCTTCAGTACCAAAGCATTTTCCAAACTCTTCCACTTCAATTTCAAAACCATTTTGACTTTCATTAAAAACAGCATTTGCCGATTTGATACATGCTGCAATGGCCAAAGGAGCTTTAGTGTTAATGACGGAAAGTATTTTTTTTGTTTCTTCCAATAAAGTTTCTGGACTTGTTACATGATTTACCAAGCCCAATTGTTTTGCTTCATTGGCATCAATCATATTGCCACTCATTAACAGTTCCAATGCTTTTCCTTTGCCGATCAACTGTACCAGTCTTTGTGTACCGCCATAACCGGGTATCAAACCTAAGTTCACTTCCGGCTGACCAAATTTTGCATTTTCACTTGCTAATCGGAAATGACAGGCCATAGCTAATTCGCATCCGCCTCCAAGAGCAAAACCATTAACAGCCGCTACAATGGGTTTGGGGCAATTTTCAATTTTACTAAAAACCATGTCCTGCCCTTTTTGTGCCAGGGCTATTCCACCACCTGCATCCAAAGAAAGAAATTCAGAAATATCAGCGCCTGCAACAAATGCTTTGGGTCCGGCGCCGGTAATGATGGCAGATCTGATCTCATTATTGCTGATCACTTCATCTATGGCTGATGATAATTCATCAATCACATTTTTATTCAATGCATTTAGTTTGTCAGGCCTGTTGATGGTTATCGTGAGAATATTATTCTCTAAAGAAATTAAAAGGGTTTGATACATAGTTTAAAATTTATTTCCAGTAATGCTCCATTAGTTCTTTACTCCAGCCTGGTTCAACAATTTGTTTTTGCGGAAGAAATCCCTGCCAGACAGGTTTGATGTCTATAACCGGTGTTCCATCAATCGCATCCAGCAATCTTACCCAAAGACTTCTTTTTTCCCGTTTTATTATTTCACAAATAGTAGCGCCAATTAAATTAGGTCGGTTTTTCTTATGCTGTACAAATATTCCAACCTTAGGCCAGTCAGTGTTTCCCCTGGGGTGTACGCTTCCCCAAATAATAGGATCCTTTACTTTGTCAAAAACAAAAAATATTTCAGCATGAGAAAAAGTTTCAATGCCATCTAATGATTCTTCAGGTATATGATCATGTAACCTGATTTCAGAAATAATGTCGCCCCAAAAATCATCAGTGGGTTCTTTGCGTTTATTAAAAACAGTACCGACGGACTCTATTTCAAATTTCATAAAAAAGAATTTCAGAAAGAACGATGTTCTTTGGTCCAGGTAGAAATATATTCAGCGATTTCAGAGGTTGGTGTACCTGGTGCAAATAATTTGCCAACGCCCATTTCATTCAGTGACTTCATATCATCATCAGGAATGATACCGCCACCGGT
>CAZOOT010000029.1:0-30825 GCA_964581455.1 uncultured Chitinophaga sp.
TTTTATCAGTTGAAGTGCCTCCATCTCCAAAATCCCAAAGCCATTCATCACCTAATGGGGACAGATCTGTAAATTGAACATCCGTAAATGCACATGGAGTTACAGTAGAAGCTGTGAAATTGACAGTAGGAGCAGTACCAACTCTTATGATAGATGGTAAGATTAATGTATCAGTACATCCTTTACTACTGGTTGTTATTAATGTTAAAGTATAATTTCCCTGCGTAGTATAAGTGTGGGTTGGAAATTTTTGCGTAGAAGTTCCTCCATCTCCGAAATTCCAAGAGTAGGAGACAATTACGTCCGCAGATGTTATATTGGGTCTGGGACTAAATGAATATGGCAAACAAGCTCCTTGTGATGGAATTCCATCTACAGCCAATGTGGCCTTCTTGATCTTTATAAAATTTGGTTTAATAATGGAATCAACAAAACCTGTACTTGTAGTGATAACAAGTTTTACTGTGTATTCACCAAAATCAGTATAAGTATGAAATACGTTTTGCAATGTTGAAGTTGTTCCGTCTCCAAAGTCCCAGCGCCAGGACACAGCTCCAGTTGTTGTACTTATAAAGAATGCAGTAAAAGGTGGTTTACAACTACCAGAATCGAGTACAAGAAAATTGGCATTTGAGGTTGGGTTTATTACAATAATCTGAGAAGCTGTAAAAGTACAATTTGCATAGAAATTAGTTAGCGTTATCAAATATGTACCGGCAGAACTCCAGGTTTTTGTTGGGTTTTGAGCGGTGGATGAAGTGCCGTCTCCAAAATTCCAGGATTGTGAAACAGGTGCTATTGAAGAAGTGTTTGTGAGATTCACGGGAGTGTTAACAAAAGCACTTGATGGTGCTGTAAAGGATGTAGTATTTGAACCTATGGCTACTTCGTTATTCTTTACAATGTTTGCACTACAACCAAAACTACTGGTTACGCTCAATGTTACATTAAAAGACCCCGAGCTATTATATGTGTGTATTGGATTTTGTAAAGTTGATGTAGTACCGTCTCCAAAATTCCATAAATAAGTTAATATGCCAGGACCGGTAGAAGTATTGGTAAAACTGACAATTGCAGGTGGATTACAAATATTAGGGGCAGATTTTGTGAAGCCAGCAACTACCCCGGGAGAAACTTTAATATAGGCAGTTTTGCTAATTACTCTGGAACAGCCTTTATCATTAGTTATTTTTAATGTTACACTATAGTTCCCACTGGCTGTATAAGTATGTGTCGGATTTTGTAAAGTAGAAACAGCCCCATCTCCAAAAACCCATTCAAATTTCGTATTCGTGTATCCTGATATTGGAGTAGATGTTTCTGTAAAGCGAACTGTATGAGGGAAACAACCAACCGTGTCATTTGTTGTAAAGGAAGTATTTGGTGCAGGATGTACAATAATATAATTAACTCTGTTAAGTGTATCCGTTCCGCTTGCATTTGAAACAAGCAGTTTTACTGTATAAACTCCGGGTGTAGTATAAATCCTGGTAGGGTTAGAACCGCTACCAGTGGAACCATCTCCAAAATCCCAAACCCAGGAAGTTGGATTATTTAACGATTGATCCTGAAAAGACACTACTAATGGTGAACAGCCAGATAACGGATTAGCAGTAAAATTTGCAGAAGGTTTCTGTGCTTTTGAACCAAATGAAACCAAGAGGCAAAGCATTAATGCCCCGAGTTGGTTTAATAGGATATTGCTTGCAATCAGTCTCAATAGCAGTACTTTAGAAAATGAACTTCTATAACGGATTTTTACTATCAAAAATTACAATTTGAATAAATATTATATTAACTATATAAAAATCAATAAATTAAGATCAGTTTTTCTATAAAATGGATTCAAAACAAAAGGCTAATTGAAGACCATTGTTTTTAATAGACATAACTTGTAATCAATCGTTTAACTCAGAAAATAACTATGTTGAAATGTGAAGAAGGAAAGGGCTATAATTTATCCAATCTTAAAGTCTTTATTTCAGTCCCATTTGTTTGAGTTGCTTCAACAAAAGTCCAGCTGTTTTTGGTAATGTTCCAGGTCCCGTTTATAAGAGATATGGGAGTTGGAGCATTTGGAAAATCGGCCCATGTTGTCATTGCCGTAGCATTTCCATCCCAATTTCCTGTTCTTTCTATAGTCTCATTTTTAATTGCATCTACAGTTTTATTGCTATGGTATTGAAATTTATATGCCGAAAAACTAGAAGTGATATTATTATTGTTTTGTATAAACTTTGTTACTATCCATTGGCCATTTGTCATAGCCTGCACAACCAGATCCTGTGCAATCGACTCTACTGTTTTTTTACAATTGACAAAAAAGAAAGGCACCAAAAGAAAAATCAATATTTTTTTCATAAGTAGGTAAAAGGATTCACAAGATACTCTATTAGACTGAGGCTTGCAATTGCAAATAATTCTATTTCCTTAAATAAAGAAACTGACTCTCTTTTATTAAAGTTTCGGCCGTAATTATTTTGGAAATCCAGGTTGTGATTTTAGCTCAATTATTTGTTGTGTAAGCCTGTTGCTATTTGAAGAAATCAACAAAATGATTTGGTAACAATCCAACCAGCCAATTGGAGTTTCTACTATATGATTTCTTAAGTCTTCTGTAGAATTCCTGACATACTTGATAAAATCAGCTCTATTATCTTTAAAATCAAGTAAAGCAGCATCTAAAGATTTGTATGTACTATTCTTTGATCCCCAAAAAGCATTGCTGTTTATTGCAAAACTTTTGTCCTGTATAGTGTTAATCAATTTTTCGTCTGTAAAAGTTATTTCATTTCTTTTTTCAGGGTTGACAGCCGATTTCATAGTCTTTTCAAGTAATTGCCATAAATAATTCTCTGTGGCTACCAAATGGTAAACACAATCAAGGGCTGATATCATATCGATAGATGATTTGAAATTTAGTTGAGTCTCGTCAAAGTCTTTTATTGTAGCAATCAGATCGGCCTTTGTGTTTTTCAAATGTTCACTGGCAAATTTCCTTTCTTTTTTTGAAAGTGAATTATCAGTAGGAGTCCCCGCTAATCCTGAAACAATTAACATGGTCAGCAGGAAATAACCATATTTTTTTCTTTTTCGCATGGCAAGCAATTTAGGTTTGCAAATATAGGGATGTAAAATTTTCGAAGGGAAAGGATGGAAAAGATACGAAAGGTTTTTCTTTAAAACTGTTAACTTTTTCCACTATTTAATATTGAAAATTGTTTTTTAAGCTTTCCTATCTTTAGTTTATGAAAATAGCGGATATCACCAATTACCTTGAGTCCCTTGCGCATCCATCTTTGCAGGAATCTTATGATAATGCAGGTTTAATTACCGGGGACCGGGATTGGGAATGTAAGGGGATTATTGTTTCACTTGATGCTACTGAAGAAGTTGTAATGGAGGCGATTAATAAAAACTGTAATCTGTTGATAGCACATCACCCGATTATTTTTTCTGGTCTAAAAAAAATAAATGGAAAAAACTATGTAGAGAAAGCCATAATTGCTGCTATCAAAAACGACATAGCCATTTATGCCATTCATACCAACCTGGATAATGTTTTAAATGGTGTGAATGGAAAAATTGCAAACCTGATTGGATTAAAGAACCAGGTTGTTCTTTCTGCAAAAGAAAATACCCTGAAAAAGCTTTTTACTTTTGTCCCGGTTAAATCAGCTGAAAAAGTAAGAGAAGCAATTTTTGCTGCTGGTGGGGGCCATGTCGGTAATTACTCTGAATGTAGTTTTAATGCTGAAGGAGTAGGCACATTTAAAGCAGGAATAGGCACAAAACCCTTTGTTGGGGAAATTGGAAAACAACAACAGGAACCTGAAGTTAAAATTGAAGTCATTTTCCCCTCTTTTTTAGAAAGCAAAATTGTTCACAATCTTAAATCTTCTCACCCATATGAAGAAGTGGCTTTTGATATTATCAGTTTGGATAATGCATATCCAAATATTGGATCAGGGATTGTTGGAGATTTAATTGAACCAATGGAAGAGAAAAGTTTTCTTAACCTTCTTAAAGTAAATTTTGGTCTTACAATTATAAAGCATACGAACCTGAAAGGTGGCTTAGTAAAAAAAGTGGCCGTTTGTGGAGGGGCAGGAAGTTCCCTGATTTCCAAAGCATTGGCTGCTGGAGTTGACTTCTATGTTACTTCAGATATTAAGTATCACGAGTTTTTTGATGCGAATGGAAAGATGGTAATTGCCGATATCGGACACTACGAAAGTGAGCAGTTCACCATCAGTCTTTTGCAGGAAGTTTTAGAGCAAAAATTCCCTACCTTTGCCGTCCTTAAAACTGAGGTAAATACAAACCCGGTAAAGTATTTCTAAAAAGAAATTCTGAACTGTGTTGCGCCTCAAACAACGGTCAAAAAAACTCAATTAAAAAATGGCACAAGTAAAAGAGTATTCTATTCAGGAAAAGCTTTCATCGCTGGTTACCCTTCAGAAAATCGAATCAAAACTTGATGAATTAAAAATTCTAAAAGGAGAGCTGCCAATGGAAGTAGCAGACCTGGAAGATGAAATTCAGGGGTTACATGCAAGACAAACACGTATTGAAGAAGAGATCAATGGAATCACTGAGTTCATTGAACAAAAGAAATTAGTTATTAAAGAAGCCCAGGCTCTTGGCAAAAAGTACGAGAAGCAAAGCGAAAATGTTAAGAACAACCGGGAGTTTGAAGCTATTAATAAGGAAATTGAAATGCAACAGCTGGAAGTAAAGCTGGCTGAAAAGCATATCAAAGATGCTAATGAAGAAATTTCTGAAAAAGCAGTAGCGCTTGATAAAGCTAAAAAAGCTATTGCAGCCAAGGAAGGTGTTTTGGGAACCAAGAAGGAAGAATTAGAGAAAATCATTACTTCTACAGAAAAAGAGGAAAAACATTTTAATAAGCTTGCTGCGGAAGCTAAAGATGCCGTAGATCCCCGTTTATTGAGTAGCTATAACAAATTGCGTCATAGTTATCGTAATGGATTAGCAGTGGTTCAGGTAGAAAGAGATGCTTGCGGAGGTTGTTTTTATTCAATCCCTCCTCAGAAGCAAAGTGAGATACGTCAGCACAAAAAGATCATGGTCTGTGAGAATTGTGGCCGGGTATTGGTGGATACAGATTTACATGCTTCGATAGAAATAAAATAATCCCGACTTAAGTAATTTATTTACCCCATCCTGTTTTAACAGGCTGGGGTTTTTTGTTTTAATTTGCAATGCCACATGCTCAAAAAACTATCCATACAGAATTATGCAATCATTGATGAATTAGAAATTGATTTTAATCACAAGCTGAACATTGTAACCGGTGAAACCGGCGCAGGCAAATCAATTATTGTAGGTGCCCTGGGATTGATACTCGGCGAGAGAGCTGACACAACTGTGCTGGTGAATAAGGGAAAAAAATGTGTAGTTGAAGGAATTTTCCTGGCAGAAAAAAGAAAAGAAGTAAAAGATTATTTAAAAGAAAATGAACTGGATGTAGATGAAGAGCTGGTAATAAGAAGAGAGATTTCAGCTAATGGAAAATCGAGGGCATTTGTTAATGATACTCCTGTTTTACTTGAGCAGCTCCGGTTTTTATGTTCTTTACTGGTGGATCTTCATCAACAGTTTGATACTTTACAATTGGGGCAGAATGATTTTCAACGCCAGGTATTGGATGCCCTGGCGGGGCATTCTGATCTTCTCAGCCAATATCAAATTGAATTTGAAAATTGGAAGGAAGTGCAAAAAAAATGCGAAGAGTTAAAATTACATAAACAGCAATTTGATAAAGAAGCAGATTATAACCGTTTTCAGTTTAATGAACTGGAGGAAGCGGGTTTTACCGAAAATGAATTGGAGGATACTGATGCTGAACTTAAACTCATGAATAATGCCGAAGAAATTAAAAGCGCTTTGGTAAATGTGGTAAATGAATTAAAGGAAAACGAAAATCCCATAACACAACAATTAAAAATTTTGTTACATCAGTTACAGAATTATTCTTCATTCCATCCGGAATTGCCTTCGCTGATCAATCGGTTCCATTCTGTAAATGTGGAATTGCAGGATATAGCTGACGAAGTTGAAAATATAGGCAACAAAGTGAATTATGACCCTGAGAAAATTGAATTACTGGATTCCCGTCTTTCGCTTGGTTACAGGTTGCTTAAAAAACATGGTGTAAAAACCACCAGCGAGTTATTACAGATACAAAAGGACCTAAAAGATAAATTGGAAGCAGTTTTGAATATAGATGAATCTGTTCAGCAATTGGAAAAAGAGCTGGCGGAAGCACATAAAAAAGCCAATCAACTGGCTGATGAATTATCAGCAGGCAGGAAAAAGCAGGCAAAGCCTTTAGCGGATAAAGTAAATAAATTACTGGGCCAGGTTGGTATGCCCAATGCAAAACTCAAAGTTGAAATAAAGGAGGACACAGCATTAAATTCTTTTGGAAAGAACAATATTGAATTTTTATTTGATGCGAATAAAAGCGGACAATTTTTACCCGTTAAAAAAGTTGCAAGTGGAGGCGAGTTGAGCCGGTTGATGTTATGTATAAAATCACTAGTGGCAAAGCGAATTGATCTTCCTACAATGATATTTGATGAAATTGATACAGGCATATCCGGTGAAGCAGCAAGGCAGGTGGGAATTATCATGAAAGAACTAACTGATAAAAGACAATTGATCTGTATTACGCATCAACCCCAAATTGCCGGGAAAGCGGATGCTCATTATTTTGTTTATAAAGAAATCGTGAAGGACAGTGTGAAAACCAATATCAGGCCATTGACGATGGATGAAAGAATAATTGCAATTGCAAAAATGCTTAGTGGGGAAAAGCCTACAGCGGCTGCCCTGGAAAATGCAAGAGAGATGGTTGTAAATTGATCAGATTTTCCCAAACAAATTAAAACGTAATTGAGTTGAGCAATCCCGGCTCAGAGAATAACTTCTTATTTTTACCCTCACAAAATCAATAGCTATGGCAAATAATTTATTAAAAGGAAAAAAGGGAATCATTTTTGGTGCGTTGGATGAAAAATCTATTGCCTGGAAAACGGCACTTCAATGTTATGCAGAAGGAGCAGAACTTGTATTGACAAATGCTCCGGTTGCATTGCGGATGGGTGAAATCAATAAGCTGGCCGAAGCCGTGAAAGCTCCGGTGATTGGAGCTGATGTGGTAAATATGGATGATCTTAAGAATTTATTTGAAAAATCAATGGAACATTTTGGCGGAAAAATTGATTTTGTATTGCACTCGATCGGCATGAGTATCAATGTAAGAAAGGGGAAGCACTATACGGAAATGAATTATGAATGGAATTCGAAAACACTGGATATCTCTGCAATGAGTTTACACCGGGTGTTGCGTACGGCCTGGGATCTGGATGCTTTGAATGAATGGGGTAGTGTGGTTGCATTAACTTATATCGCTGCACAAAGGGTTTTTCCGGATTATAATGAAATGGCGGACGCAAAGAGTCTATTGGAGAGTGTAACAAGAAGTTTTGGATATCATTATGGAGTAAAAAAGAAAGTAAGAATAAATACAATTTCTCAGTCTCCTACCAGAACTACTGCAGGAAGCGGTGTAAAGGGCTTTGACGGGTTTATTTCTTATGCAGAAAAGATGAGTCCATTGGGAAATGCAAGTGCTGAGGATTGCGCCAATTATTGTGTGCTGATGTTTTCTGATATGACCCGGATGGTCACCATGCAAAATCTTTTCCATGATGGCGGGTTTTCTTTTACCGGAGTTACCCAGGCAATTATTGAACAGATGGAGAAGTGAGTTGAGAGTTGAGAGTTGAGAGTTGAGAGTTGAGAGTTGAGAGTTGAGAGTTGAGAGATTTTGGGATTGCAAGGTAAAAATTTAAAGAAAGATTTTTCATTCCTTCCTTAGGGGGCGTTGGAAGCTACTGATAAAAAGAAATCTGAATGAAAAGCTGCTGAATAGAATTGCTAGGGTACAAGGGAGTGTCCGAAGGACTCCTTTGGAGACACAACAGAAGCTGAAAGTAGCAATACTGCCTGGTAAAAAATAAAAAAGCCCCCGGTAAGGAAGCTCTCAGTTTTATTGGGCTTAATGCTTATTTAAAGGCACATGGTGAATCTAATATTCATCTTCATTGAACATGAAGTCTTCCTGGCTTGGATAATCGGGCCAGATATCTTCAATACTTTCATATACTTCGCCGCCTTCATCTTCCAGCTCTTGTAAGTTTTCAACTACCTCAAGGGGAGCACCGCTGCGGATCGAGTAGTCGATCAGTTCATCTTTTGTGGCCGGCCATGGCGCTTCTTCAAGGTATGAGGCTAATTCTAAGGTCCAAAACATTGTGTACTTTTTTTATATTTTCACGAATCGGTTTAAATTCTGCACTTTTCCAACCCTCCCAATTTTGCGCAAATGTAAGTCTAATAACCAATTTTCCAAATCTGTGTTTTTTAGGCTGATTATAAGGTTTCTTAAAATTATTGATTGCGAATCTGTAGTCTTTTTGAATATGGGTTATGTTTACTGATATTTGATAACTTAAATTCTTAAAAGACTGCATGCTGACAGGTAAAAATATTTATAAACGTTATGGCCAGGTAGAGGTTTTGAAAGGAGTAAACCTCGAAATTCTGAAAGGCGAGGTAGTGTCCATAGTTGGCCCCTCCGGTTCCGGAAAGAGTACCTTATTGCATATTCTGGGAACCCTGGACCAGGCAGATATGGGAGATGTGATGATGAATAATGAACTGATCAGCTCTTTAAACGGAAAAAAACTTTCTTCTTTCAGGAACAAACATATTGGATTCGTATTTCAATTTCATCACTTGCTTCCTGAATTTACCGCTCTGGAAAATATCTGTATTCCGGGATGGCTGGCCGGAAGAAAAAAGAATGAGGTAAAAGAGGAAGCTTCGGAACTTTTAAAAATGCTGGGTCTTTCTGAAAGAATGGAGAATAAACCCAATCAACTTTCTGGTGGCGAACAACAAAGAGTTGCCGTAGCCAGGGCATTGATAAACAAACCGGATATTGTTTTTGCTGATGAACCTACCGGTAACCTGGACAGTGCCAATGCCACTGAACTTCATCAATTATTTTTTGATCTTCGTAAAAAATTTAACCAGACATTCCTGATTGTTACTCATAATGAAGAGCTGGCTCAACTCAGCGACCGTATATTACATATGAAAGATGGGAAAATAATTTAAACTCTCGGTTTCCAGGGAATTTCTTCAGCACCCAGTTTGTGAGCAGTATATCTTGCCAAAACAAAAAGATAATCGCTTAAACGATTCAGGTATTTAATTACAAGGGGGCCAATCTCTTCTTTCTTTTTCTGAAGACGGACACAAAGCCTTTCAGCACGGCGGCAAACACACCTGGTAACATGCAGTGTAGATGCAGCCACATTTCCACCCGGCAGGATAAAGGATCGCATGGCAGGTAACATCTCATTCATTTGATCCATTTCTTTTTCCAACAAGGTTATATCTTCTTCATGCAGGTCTGGTATTTTTAATTTGGTTTCTTTTTCAGGATCACATGCAAGGGCAGAACCGATGGTGAATAAACGATCCTGTATCTCAGCAAGTACATTTTTTATATCATGTGCCTTTAAATGATCCTGTGAGAACCCGATAAATGAGTTCAATTCATCAATGGTTCCGTATGCTTCTATACGGCGATGGGATTTTGAAACTTTGGTTCCACCGATCAATGAAGTTTTCCCTTCATCGCCGGTCTTTGTATAAATTTTCATTACCATGATAATATATATTAAGTGTAAGGTTAGCAGAAATGCTGGAGAAACAAATTTAATCAGCTTTAAGCCTTAAAGTAAAAAGGGGAGTAAACACTCTCCACACTTTTCTAAATTATTTTTTATTGGCTATAAACCGTTGCGTTTTCATTTATTTCATCCCTTTCAATTTTGCCATCCAATAACCGTACGATTCTACGGGCATGATTTGCAATATCAGTTTCATGTGTAACTAATACTATTGTATTGCCGGAAGAGTGGATTTTATCAAAAATCTCCATGATTTCATATGATGTCTTTGAATCAAGATTACCGGTAGGTTCATCAGCCAGAATAATGGAAGGGTCATTTACAAGTGCTCTGGCTATAGCTACCCGCTGGCATTGACCACCACTAAGTTCATTGGGTTTATGATGCGATCTGTCAGAAAGACTTACAAGATCCATAACGTGCAGGGCTTTCTCAGTTCGTAATTTCTTTCCTATTCCGGCATAAACTAAAGGCAACGCTACATTTTCCAACGCTGTAAGCCGGGGAAGAAGGTTGAACTGCTGGAATACAAACCCGATTTCTTTATTTCTTACTTCTGCCAAATCATTATCCTCTGTCTGACTTATATCATTATTATTCAGAATATACTTTCCTTTTGTGGGAGTATCCAGGCAGCCTATAATATTCATCAGTGTACTCTTACCTGAACCGGAAGGGCCCATTAAAGCCACATACTCGTTCTTATGAATATCCAGGTCTATCTCTTTTAGCACTGGCAACTCCATTTTTCCCATGTAGTAGCTTTTGCAAATCTTTTCTAAATGTATTATACTGTTCATATTATTCTTTATACAATATCCATTATGTTTTTACTATAAATACGAGCTGGAATCGGTGGATCTATTCATTTGGATTTTTCAAAACTTTTGGCACCTTAAAATAAGTACCGTCATGTTCGGGTGCATTTTTCATGCCTTCTTCATGGCTTATAGAAACTTTGACTTCATCCTCCCTTAAAACATTTATCTCATCTGTTAAATGAAGGAGGGGTTGTGTATCAGCTATGTCCAGTTCATTTAATTTGTCAACAAAGCTGATCATTTTCTGCAGATCATTTTTGATCTCAGCTTTCTCACTGGCATTAAATTCCAGCCTTGAAAGATGAGCCAGTTTTTCTACCAAAGCATCATTAACTTCCATGCAACAAATATAACTGTTAGTTTAAAGTATAAAGTTGATAGTTTATGGCTGGGGAAAAGGGTGGATGAGAGGTGATTTGTAAAGAGAAAACAACTAAATTTCAACCCGGGAATCCACCTGATTTAACCATAAACTCTCATTATCTTCGCCGACCCATGAGTAAAAGAAAAGAAATAGTAATGAGTGGTATCCGGCCAACCGGGTATTTGCATCTGGGAAATTATTTCGGAGCATTGCGGAATTATGTAAGAATGCAGGAAGAATATGAATGTTATTTCATGGTGGCTGACCTTCATTCCCTGACTACTCATCCTGACACAAAAGATCTGAAAGAAAATGTACATCGTGTATTGGCAGAAAATATTGCCTGCGGACTTGACCCCGATAAAGTGGCACTTTATTGCCAAAGTCATATTTTAGAAACCAGTGAGCTTTACCTCTATCTGAATATGCTGGCGTATAAAGGCGAACTGGAAAAAACTGCCACTTTCAAAGACAAGGTCCGGTCGCAACCTGATAATAGCAATGCAGGATTACTGACTTATCCGGTTTTGCAAACTGCTGATATTATTCTACACCGTGCTTCTCTGGTACCTGTAGGTAAAGACCAGGAGCAGCATCTGGAAATGGCCAGAAATTTTGTAAACAGGTTTAATCACCGCTATGGAGAAGTTTTTCCGGAACCCAAAGCTTTTAATTTTGGAAGCGAATTGGTGAAAGTGCCAAGCCTGGATGGTTCTGGTAAAATGAGCAAGAGTGAAAATCAGAATGCAACATTATACTTGTCTGATGATGATGATGCCATCAGAAAAAAAGTAATGAAAGCAAAAACAGATAGCGGGCCAGCAGAAAAGAATTCTGTAAAGCCTGATTATATTGAAAATTTATTTTTATTGATGAACCTGGTGAGTGCAGCAGATGTGGTTAAAAAATTTGAAGAAGATTTTAATAATTGCAGCATCCGGTATGGAAATATGAAAAAACAATTGGGCGAGGACATGGTAAAATTTATTTCCCCGATCAGGGAAAAAGTAAATGCAATTCTTGCTGATGAAAAATACATGATAAAAGTGATGGAGCAGGGAGCTGAAAAAGCAAGAATAAGTGCCCGCAATACTATGTTGCTGGTAAGAAAAGCTATGGGACTTAATTATTTTTAAAAAAAATCAATTCACAATCCTAAATTCCAAAAAGAAGAATTACTTTGAACGTTCTGGATTTTAGAACTAATATTTTTTGAATTTTTATGGCAAAAGCAAAAGCAAAACCGAAACACATAGCAATAGCAGGAAATATTGGCGCCGGTAAAACTACTTTGACAGAATTATTGAGTAAACAATATAAATGGATTCCGCAGTTTGAGGATGTTGATCATAATCCGTATTTGTTCGATTTTTATGAAGATATGCCCCGCTGGAGTTTTAATCTGCAGATTTACTTTTTGAATAGCCGGTTATCTCAATTGGTCGAAATTCAAAAAGGAACTGAAACAGTGATCCAGGACAGAACCATTTATGAAGATGCACACATATTTGCACCCAACCTTCATGAAATGGGATTGATGAGCAAAAGGGATTTTGAAAATTATTTTAATTTTTTTAATACACTGAAGCAGATGGTAAAGCCACCTGATCTTCTTATCTACCTGAAAGCATCAGTACCTACATTGGTAGGACAGATCCAAAAGAGAGGCAGGGAATATGAAGAGAATATCCGGTTGGATTATTTAAAAAAACTCAATGAGTATTATAACAAATGGATCGATAGTTATAAAGAAGGGCCTTTACTGGTGATAGATATTGATAAAAACAAATTCCCGGAAAATGATGAAGACTTCGGCGAAATCATTACCAAGATAGATGCCCAGATATATGGGTTGTTCTGAATTTAATTATAATCTGACCAGGCTTTTAAAGCGATCAGATCATTTTTAATTTTTTTCAGCCATTCTTCCTGTTGTACTTTATTCCTGCTATAGTTGGTTTCAATGTCATATAATTGCTGGTACTGATCTTTTTCAGCCACAATATTTTTATAAATACTATCCAGGTCGCTTTGGAAACTTGTTTTATTAAACCGGTAATCTGAAACGGCCTTGTATAATTTTCTTGAATAAATTTCAGCAATATCAAAATGTCCCTGTTCATGGCTTAATATCCAGTCACTTTTTATCAAACCCCAGGACCTGTTTTTTTCAAATTTGCAATCAATAGTATAAGTAACCTTTCCATTCACAACATTATAGGAGAATCCAAGATGTGTGGCTGTAAGTGCTGCAACCTCACCTATTTTTTGCGGTGGTGCTTTAAAGTCCTCCCAGCTCAGCTTTTTATTTTCGTCCCATATAATGTACCCATCATCTTTTTGAGAAAAAAGTAAAACTGAAAAATGCAGTGTGATGAGAAGAAAAATGTTTTTCATGATTTATTTCCAAACGTGAAAATGCAGTAAAAATTTTGAAGATGACATGATGTTAAGGTTAAATAAATCAGAAACCCCTGAAAGAATCAGGGGTTTCAGGCAAGCAACGAAGAGGACTTGGTCTAAATTTTTGGTGCAGATTCCAGAATTTCTTTTGAAACTCCGGCTGTATATTTTTCAAAGTTTTTAATAAATAAACCGGCCAGGTACCTGGCTTTTTCATCATATGCACTTTTATCCACCCATGTATTTTTCGGATTTAATATTTCATCAGGTACATTAGGACAACACTTTGGTATTGACATCCCAAAAATCGGGTGAGTTTCGTATTCCACATTTTCCAGTTCATTGTTTAAGGCAGCAGTTATCATTGCACGGGTGAACTTTAATTTCATCCTGCTCCCCACTCCATAGGTTCCGCCTGTCCAGCCTGTATTGATCAACCATACAGTCACTTTATTCTCCTGCATTTTGGCTCCAAGCATCTGGGCATATTTAGCTGGATGAAGGGGTAGAAATGGTGCTCCAAAGCATGCACTGAAGGTAGGCTTAGGCTCAGTTACATCGGCCTCAGTACCTGCTACCTTAGCCGTATAACCACTGATAAACTGGTACATTGCTTGTCCCGGCGTTAATTTTGAAATGGGAGGCAATACACCAAAAGCATCACAGGTTAAAAAGAAAATATTTTTAGGTAAACCTCCAATGGAAGGTTTTTGTGCATTGCTAATGAAATCCAAGGGATATGAGACCCTTGTATTTTCAGTAACGGAAGCATCATCAAAATTTATTTTTGTGGTTCCAGGAAAAAAACTAGTGTTTTCTACCAATGCTCCCGGACGTATTGCTCTGAAAATTTCCGGCTCTTTTTCTTCTGTAAGATTTATGGTTTTTGCGTAGCAACCACCTTCAAAATTAAAAATATTGTCATCCGTCCATGCATGTTCATCATCACCAATTAACATTCTGTTGGGATCTGCACTTAGTGTTGTTTTGCCCGTTCCGCTTAATCCAAAGAAAATAGCCGTATCACCTTTTTTTCCCATATTGGCACTGCAGTGCATGCTTAATACGTTTTTTTCAAAGGGTAAAATATAATTCAGGATTGTAAATATTCCTTTCTTCATTTCACCGGTATATCCTGAACCTGCTATTAAGATCATTTTATGTTTAAAAGAAACCAAAGAAACATTGTGTTGCCTGGTGCCACATTCTTTTGGATCTAATTTCAATCCCGGACAAGTAAGAATATGCCAATCGGGTTTAAAATTTTTCAGTTCTTTTTCTGTAGGGCGGAGAAACATGTTGTGAACAAAAAGATTGCTCCATGGCTTTTCATTGATCACCCGCACATTTAACCTGTATCGGGGGTCCGCACAGGCAAAGCAATCGCGGATCCATACTTCAGGAAGTTTTTCCATATAATCCATCATTTTTTTTCTGATGATATTGAAAAACTTTTCTTCAAGTGGAATATTAAACTCATTCCAATTGACAGTATTTTCTGTAAGCGAATCTTTTACTATGAATTTGTCTTTGGGGCTTCTGCCGGTAAATTCCCCCGTGTTAATTACCAGTGCCCCGCTTTCAGATAAAGTACCCTCGCCTATACGGATAGCATCTTTTACCAATTCTTCCGGGTTTAGCTGGTAATGAATGGTTTCTGAAAGCTCAAGGCCGGATTGTAATAGTTTTTCTGCAGGAAATGAAAGGGTTGGTATAGACATAAATAAACAAGCATTTAATAAATATTGCCAGCAAAGGTAGGGGACAAACATATTTCAAAACAAACAAGTGTTAGCGGTACACATTTGAATTGTTAACTTGCTTACTGAATATTGATTTGAAAGTCGTTGATTAATAGTACTATTGTAAAAAAGCAATCCTTATTTAATATAATCCAAAATCAATTATTTTTTAGTGATTTGTAAGAATTATTACAATTCAATTCTAGTATAAAAAATTTAAAAGCATGAAATATCTTCCTTTAAACCCTGATATTTTTAAAACAAACAGGATAAGATTCGTTAAAGAAATGGCTCCAAATTCTATTGCCATTTTTAATAGTAATGACGAATTACCTACAAATGCGGATGCGTTGTATAAGTTTAAACAGAACTCTGATCTGTTTTGGTTAACAGGTATTACGCAGGAAGATAGTATGTTGATTCTTTACCCGGACAATGCAGAAAAAAAATTTAAAGAAGTATTGGTACTTGTTCGACCAAATGAATTAAAAGAAAAATGGGATGGAAAAAGGCTTAGGAAAGAAGAAGCAACTGCTATTTCAGGTATAGAAAATATTGTGTGGCTGGACAGCATCGACCCTTTGTTGCAAAAATGGATCCATTGGAGTGAAAATATTTACCTGAATACAAACGAACATGATCGCAAAGCAAACTGGGTACCGGTAAAGGATTACCGGTATGCTGAAGAAATGAAAAGAAAATATCCTTTGCATAATTATAAAAGGAGTGCCAGGATTCTTAAAAAAGTGAGAGCAGTTAAAACTGCATTGGAAGTAGAAGTGATGCAAAAAGCAATTGATATAACTGACAATACTTTTCGCAGGTTGTTAAAATTTATTAAACCGGGAGTGATGGAATATGAAATAGAAGCTGAAATATTTCATTCCTTTTTAACTCAAAGAGCTACCGGGCCGGCATACGGATGTATAATTGCAAGTGGCGATAGGGCAAGAACACTTCATTATATTTCCAATAACCAGGAATGCAAAGACGGAGAATTGATCCTGATGGATTTTGGTGCAGAGTATGGCGGTTATAATGCCGACCTGACCAGGACAATTCCGGTTAATGGGAAATTTAAAGCCCGCCAGAAGAGAATTTATAATCTCTGCTTAGATCTGCATAATTATTGCAAAAGCATTTTGAAGCCGGGTATTTCTGTTCTTGATTACCACGAAAAGGTGGGAGATATGGCCACTGAAATGTTTTTAAAAGCAAGATTGCTAAAAAAGTCTGATGTAAAAAATGAAGATCCGGAAAACAGGGCTTATAGAAAATATTTGTATCATGGTATTTCACATCACCTTGGTGTAGATGTGCATGACCTGGGTACAATGACGGAGCCCATACAGGCAGGAATGTTGTTTACTATAGAACCGGGAATTTATATTGAAGAAGAAAACATGGGTATCCGTATTGAGAATAATGTGTGGATCACAAAGAATGGAAATAAAGACCTGATGAGCAATATTCCAATAACAGTGGAAGAAATAGAATCTTTAATGAAAAACTAAATTCACTTTTTCTGATTTTTAAATGAAACAAATACCCAATTTATTTACGCTTTTAAATCTCGTCTGTGGTTTTTTTGCCATAATTTTTATTCTTCAAACCGGGCAAAGTATTGTTTATATAGATGGAGAGGGCTATAGCCAGGTGGACCTTCCGGAAAAAATTACCTGGGGTGCATTATTGATTTTTATAGCAGCAATAATTGACTTTCTGGATGGATTTGTTGCCAGGCTTCTAAAAGCTACATCTGAAATGGGCAAACAGCTTGATTCTTTAGCCGATATTGTAAGTTTTGGAATTGCTCCCGGCCTGATCCTTTATCAATTACTCCGTATAAGTTTTGCAAAAGAAGATGCTGGTTTGGATATTTCAATAGTATGGTTGGCGCCGGCAGTATTGATACCTTGCGCAGTTGCATGGAGACTGGCAAAATTTAACCTGGATGCTGATCAGCAATATTCATTTAAAGGATTGCCCTCACCTGCAGCAGGATTAGCCATTGCATCTTTGCCACTTATTATTTGGTTTCCGGTTTTGGAAATCCAGGTCTATCTCATTAACATGTGGGTGATCTATGCTATCATTCTGATCCTTTCTTTACTGATGATCAGTAATCTTCCTTTAATGAGTTTGAAATTTAAAGACGTTAGTTTTAAAAATAATATTTCAAAAATTATTTTAGCTCTTGTTTTTATTATCTCAGCAATCATGTTACAATGGCTTTCAGTACCCATCACCCTTGTTACATACGTTATAGTATCTTTGCTATTCAAAAATAAAATACCTGTTAACAAATGAATTATACTGTACAGATAAAAGTGATGCCGCTGAAAGAATTGCTGGACCCGCAGGGAAAAGCTGTAATGGGTGGCCTTCAGAATCTTGGCCTCGGTGGAGTGGAAGATGTAAGAGTGGGCAAGAATATCACTCTTCAGATTAATGCAGAATCTGCTGAGCAAGCCAAATTACTGGCAGAGGAAGCAAGTAAAAAATTGCTGGCTAATCCGGTAATGGAGTATTTTGAAATTTCCGTGAATTGATTTCAGATTTCAGGTTGTGGATTGGTTAAAATCTGCAATCATCAATCTACCATCTGCTATATGCTTTACCTTGTTCCAACACCAATCGGAAATTTAAAGGACATTACACTCAGGGCTCTTGAAGTATTGAATGATGTAGATCTGATTCTTGCTGAAGATACCCGAACCAGTTCTCATTTATTAAAGCATTACCAGGTTAGCAAACCGGTTTCACCTTATCACCAGCACAACGAACATAAAATTTTACAGCATATAATTGATCAGTTAATTGCAGGTAAAACCATGGCATTAATTACTGATGCCGGCACACCTGGTATATCTGATCCAGCATTTTTATTGGTAAGAGAGTGTATCAAAGCCGGGATAAAAGTGGAATGTTTGCCCGGTGCCACTGCATTTGTTCCGGCATTGGTGAATAGTGGGATCCCAACTAACAGATTTGTATTTGAAGGATTCATTCCTGTGAAAAAAGGCAGACAAACATTATTAAAATCCCTGGCAGAAGAAGAAAGAACAATGATCTTTTATGAATCGCCGGTAAGATTAGTGAAAACACTTGAAGATTTTATTCTTCATTTTGGAGCAGAAAGACAATGTTCTGTCAGTCGGGAACTCAGCAAGATGTTTGAAGAAAACAAACGAGGGACGCTGTTTGAAGTCTCTTCTTATTTCAAAGAAAAAACGGTAAAAGGAGAAATTGTAATTGTAATTGCCGGAAGAAATTAATACCAACAGGAAACTTCATATAAATTTTTTCTTTTTAATTCAGGCACCCAGCATTCTTCAGCCGCATAGCCAACCGGCACCAATAAAAATGGTTTTTCATTTTCCGGCCGGTTTAAAACCTTGCTTAAAAAATTCATCGGGGAAGGAGTATGTGTGAGTGCAGCTAATCCGGCATGATGAATGGCCGTGAGTAAAAAACCACATGCAAGGCCACAGCTTTCAGTTGCATAATAAACAGTTCCTTTTTTACCATCGTCTTTCAGTTCATAACTTTTTTTAAAAACAATAATCAGGTAAGGAGCTGTTTCAAGAAATTCTTTATGCCAGTCAGTTTGCAAAGGTCTGAGATCTTTCAGCCATTCTTCCGGCATCCTGCCATTGTAGCTTTCATATTCTTCTTTTTCTGCTTCTATCCGGATCTTTTTTTTAATTAAAGGATCACTCACCACACAAAATGTCCAGGGCTGCTTATGAGCACCACTTGGAGCAGTAGAAGCAGAAAGAATGATATTTTCAATAACTTCTTTTGATATTGGTTTAGATGAAAAATCTCGTACTGTTCTCCGTTTATCCATCCATTCAAAAAAACTTTTGCTTTTCTCCAACATTTCAGAAGAAGAATAAGCGTCTTTTGTATAATAAGTGAATGGGTAACCATCAATCATTTTTGTTTTAACCATAACAAGTATTTACCGAAATTTACAACTTCAATTTTAAAAGGCATGATTAAAAAAATTAAATTAGTTGCAGTACTCTGTTTTTCATTTGGCATTTTGAAAGCCCAGCCTGATCGTTGGCAACAAAGAGTGAAATACACGATGAACATTGACATGAATGTGGAGACCAATCAATTTACAGGAAAACAAAAACTGGAATATTGGAACAACTCACCGGACACATTAACCAGGGTTTTTTATCATTTATATTTTAATGCATTTCAACCCAACAGTATGATGGATGTCCGCAGCAGGGAATTTGGACAGATCATGAATGGAAACCAACCAGACTGGGACAAAAGAGTAAGAGACAGGATTTATAATCTGAAACCAGATGAGATCGGATATCATAACATTCTTTCTTTAAAAATGGATGGTCGCAAACAAAGTTTTGTAATGCATGAAACGATTCTGGAAGTAAAATTGGATAAACCTATTTTGCCTAAATCAAAAGTTAGTTTTGATATGGAATTTGAATCACAGGTTCCATTGCAAATTCGCAGAAGTGGCAGGGATAATCCCACAACAAAAGTCCGCTACTCAATGAGCCAGTGGTATCCCAAAATTTGTGAATATGATTATGAAGGCTGGCATCCCAATCCTTATATAGCCCGGGAATTTTACGGAGTATGGGGTGATTTCGACGTGAAGATCTCTATTGATAAAAATTATATTCTGGGTGGAACCGGTTATTTGCAAAATGCAAACCAGATCGGATATGGATATGAAAAAAAGGGAGTAAAAGTGCCCAGGGTTTCAGGCGATAAATTAACCTGGCAGTTCATTGCACCGAATGTGCATGATTTTATGTGGGCCGCAGATCCTGAATTTATTCATATCACAAGGAAGGTAAAGGATAGTCTTACATTACATTTACTTTATAAAGCCTCTGTTCCAGATACAAAAATCTGGGAAGATATACTGGATAATGCTGAAAAGGTATTACCATTTTTAGAAGAGAATTTTGGCACCTATGCTTACAAACAATTTTCATTTATTCATGGCGGAGATGGGGGAATGGAATACCCAATGGCTACTTTGCTATCCGGACCCGGAGCCTGGTTGCATGAATGGATCCACAACTGGTATTACGGAATGTTGGGGACAAACGAGTCGCAATATGCCTGGATGGACGAAGGATTTACTGAATTTGCTACTGACAGAGCCAAAGCATTTTTGAGTAAGAGCCTTGATTTTCCTCACAAGAGTAATTACAATAATTATTTTAATCTTGTAAGAAGCGACAGAGAGGAACCTTTAACCACGCATGCCGATCATTTTAATTCAAACAAGGCATACAGCGCTGCAGCATATTCAAAAGGCTGTGTGTTTTTATCACAGCTTGGTTACATAACAGGTGAGGAAACTTTAAAAAAGATCATGCTGGAATATTATCGTCTTTGGCGATTTAAGCATCCCAATGTAAATGATTTTATAAGAGTTGCTGAAAAAGTAAGTGATATGAAGCTGGATTGGTACAGGGAATATTGGATCAATACCACAAAAACAATTGACTATAGTATCGATAGTTTATGGGAAGAAGAAGGTAAAACAAAGATCCGCTTAAGAAGAATTGGTCAAATGTTTATGCCAATTGATTTTCAGATTTTATTTAAGGATGGTACAAAGGAAATTCACAACGTGCCCACATATTTAATGTTTGGCCAAAAACCGGACGAAGATCCTTCTGCCACAACAATCAGATATTCTTCCTGGAAATGGACACATCCAACATATACTATTGAAACTACAAGAAAGCTTGCCGATATTTCAGTTGCGGAAATTGATCCAACAATGCGATTGGCCGATTTGGAAAGAAGAAATAATAAAATTGAATTGAAATTATTTTAATGCAAAACCCCCTGATAAATTCCGGGGGTTTTAATTTTTTGACTATTTCAAGTCTTCGGAAAGGTTTAAGATCAACGGTTGGGAAAGGGACCTAAATTATTTTATGAAGTAAATGTATTCGAGTTTTTTGCACAATCCTATACTACAAATGGGGTATTTATTAAGTTATATCTTTTAAATGTCTCCCAAAATATCTGTTTACTGCTTCCACCCGGTTGCTGACATGTAGTTTTTCGTAAATGTGATAAACGTGTTTTCGAACAGTTTCAGGGCTTATAAAGAGTACAGCTGCAATTTCTTTGTACATTAACCCACGGGAAAGTTGTTCCAGAATTTCTTTTTCTCTGTTTGATAATAGTTCGATTCCGGATGATTGAGTTGAATTGGGTTTGTTTCTGAATGCAAATACAACTTTCCTGGCAATCTGGCTGCTCATAGGTGCACCACCTTCGTTCAGTTCACGTATCGCTTCCAGCATTTTGGAAGGGGCAGTTTTTTTAAGAATATATCCACTGGCGCCAACACTCAATGCTTCAAATATTTTTTCGTCTTCTTCATAAACAGTACACATCATAAAATTTGTTTCCGGTAACAAAGGTTTTAATTCTCTGATACAGTCGATGCCGCTTTCTCCTTCGCCCAGATGAATGTCCATTAACACAACATCGGGTTTAATAAGCGGGATCTTAGCAATGGCTTCCTCAGCATTCGACATTGTTCCGACACATTTATATCCATCAGCCATGGAAATTATTTCCTGAAGGGCCATTCTTAATTCATTGTTGTCATCTACAATGCAAACTTTTATATCATTCATTTTTCAAAGTTCAGTGTTTGAGTAAAATTAACCTATACCACATAGCGGTATTTTTTCCCTTAGGATTTTAGCGAGAAACAAAAAGCAAATGCTTTTCCTTAAAATAATCCTCATTAAATATATCCTGGATATGTATAATTCGCGGCCTGGTACCACTTTCCTGAATTTCTTTTGCAAGATCACCACCTTTCAGGCATATAAGTCCCGGGTCAGGAGTCTTGTTTTCTACATTTGCAGCTTGTAAAACCTCCTCACTTTTAATTTCTGAGTTTATGCTTTTCAATAAAGGCTTACTCCACCTCCAGAGATCATTTAAGGGTGCAACTGCTCTTGATACAACAAAATCAAATTTCCTCGCAGCGTTTTGCAGGCTGTTTTTTATTTCTTCGGCACGGATATGTTGGGTACTGATGTTTTTTAACCCGGTTCCCTCAACCACGGCATCTACTACTTTCAGTTTTTTTGTAATACTGTCAACCAGGTGAAATTTTGTTTCGGGAAAAAAAATCGCCAGGGGAATGCCCGGGAACCCACCGCCGGTACCGATATCGAGTATTTCCATTCCCGGTTCAAATTCAAAAACTGCAGCTATTGCCAACGAATGAAGCACATGCTTTTCGTAAAGCCCGTCAATATCTTTCCGGGATATGACATTTATTTTACTGTTCCATTCCTTATATAAATTTTCTAAAGCCCTGAACTGATCCAGTTGCACAGGAGTGAAATCGGAAAAGTATTTTAAGATTATCTGCATGATTGTCTGTTGTTCATTGCCAATTGTCTTTAATTCCAGCTTCGTTGAGGTTTTTTCCAGAGAGAAGAAGCAAAGATGATATAATAAAAGAACATCCAGATATCGAAAAAAATAAACAAAGGCCAAAGATCTTTTTCATTTAATTTTTTCATGGAAAAAAAATAAACAATGGCCTGAATTAAAAAACGAATACCATAAATAATCAATGTTAATTTCCAGCTGTAAAAAATTGCAGATGCGATCAATAAAGGATAAAGTAAGAATTGGGTAGTTGAATATAAACCCAGCAGGAGTTTATGTATGGGTTTATAATATTTAGCTGTAGAAAAATGCCGGTTCTTTTGCCGGTACCATCCTTTCCATGTTTTTTTTGGGATGGAAAGTGTTATTGAATCTTTGTCAATTACAATTGCTGTATTATTCTTTGTGGCTGCCTTGTTTACAAAAAGATCATCATCGCCACCAGGAATGTGATTCATAGAAGAAAATCCTTTATGCCGGAAAAACAATGTTCTTTTATAGGAAAGATTACGGCCCACACCCATATAAGGTATTCCTGCAAGTGCGAATGAAAGATATTGCAGG
The DNA here is from genome assembly GCA_964581455.1 of uncultured Chitinophaga sp. Classification (GTDB taxonomy): domain Bacteria; phylum Bacteroidota; class Bacteroidia; order Chitinophagales; family Chitinophagaceae; genus VBAS01. Next base: position 23,126 of record CAZOOT010000029.1, read on the forward strand.
GCAGAATGAAATGTTTCAAATCGAATTAGTTTATTCAGCAACCCGGGGCATTTGAAATATCCGCCATATCCCAAAACCATTTCAACCCCATCAGTATATGCTTCCTGCATTTTTTGTACCCAATGTTCACTGGCAGGCACACAATCAGCATCAGTTAATAATAACACTTCATGATGGGCTTCTTTAATACCCATGCTTAATGGAAATTTTTTTCCGGTGATCAATTTAGCTTCCTGCGTTAGCTCAACTATTTCCAGCCTGTCTTTAAAAGTTTTCTTCAATTCCTGCAAAATATATTTGGAGTCATCCACTGAATTATCATTTACCGCTATTACTTCATATGTAGAAGGGTATGTTTGTACCAATAAACCCGGTAGATTCCTGGCAAGATTTTCATCTTCATCCCGGGCACATACAATGACAGAAACAGGGTGCTGCTGACTTTTTGTTTTTGTTTTCGGCTTAAAAAAAGCAAGGCGGCTGTAAAACCATGAGTAATAAAAAACCTGGATAAGGATCAATACGACAAAAGCATAAAAAGCTATTTGTCCCCATGGTAAATTTTTAATTAATGAAAGGTCCATAATGTTATTGCAAGATTGCGAAAATAAGGAGGATGAAACTGACTGGGCTTAAAATGATTTCACAACTGTTGAAAAGAAAAAAATGCAAAGAATTTTTGGCTAATTAATATTTTGAGGTGCTAGCCGAAGAGCAAACTGAAAGAATACCTTGCATAAAAGCTATTTTGAACCACAATAGAATCATTGCACATAGAAATACACACAAAGGTTTAATGTTTGATAGAATAAAAGCAGTGTTTTTTTGAATTTCTATGTGAAGTCCTATGTTTCTATTGTGCCTATTGTGGTTCAATTATTTCAAACACCTGATAGACCAGAGAAATAGTTGAAGGAATGGATTTTATTTTTTTCCAGCACCTCAAAATATTAAATAGCCGAATTTTTCAGTGTAAAAGGGAAATTCCGAATCCAGTATCTTGCAAGCTTCTATGCCAGCACTAAATTTTAATTTAATACATACCGATCCGCTGTCCAAAGCAAGGGTAGGGAAAATAATGACAGACCACGGTGAAATTCTTACCCCGATCTTTATGCCTGTGGGAACTGCAGGAAGTGTAAAAGCAGTTTCTCAACAGCAACTGGAAAAAGATGTGCATGCTCAGATCATTCTGGGTAATACGTATCATTTGTATCTGCGTCCCGGTCTGGAGGTTATTGAAAATGCCGGCGGTCTTCATCAATTTATGAATTGGAAAAAACCAATTCTTACCGATAGTGGTGGCTACCAGGTTTTTTCATTAGCTGGTACGAGGAAAATAAAAGAAGAGGGTGTCACTTTTCAAAGCCATATTGATGGCAGCAGTCATTTATTTACCCCGGAAAAAGTAATGGATATTCAGCGAATCATCGGTGCTGATATCATCATGGCATTTGATGAATGTCCACCGGGTGGTAGTGACCATAAATATGCAAAAAAGAGTATGGAGCTAACACATCGCTGGCTGGATCGTTGCTTTGATCGGTTCAATTCAACGAAAGATAAATATGGATTTACACAAAATCTTTTTCCCATAGTGCAGGGCGGCACACATAAGGACCTTCGAAAAGAATCCTGTGAGTACATCGCTTCCAAAGAAGCATCCGGCAATGCCATTGGCGGTTTAAGTGTGGGAGAACCTGAAGCTGTCATGTATGAGATCTGTAGTTTTTGTTGCGACAATTTGCCTGCATCCAAACCCCGTTACCTGATGGGGGTAGGCACTCCCTGGAATATACTGGAATGCATAAGTATGGGAATAGATATGTTTGACTGTGTTATGCCTACCCGTAACGGCAGGAATGCTATGTTATTTACTACAAAAGGAGTGATCAATATAGATAATAAAAAATGGGAACATGATTTTTCGCCATTGGATGATGGACTGGAATCTGAGCTGAGCAATTATTATTCAAAATCATACCTCCGGCACCTGATAAAATCTAAAGAACTTTTGGGGCTAACCATCGCCAGTATACATAACCTGGCTTTCTATCTCTGGCTGGTAACAGAAGCCAGAACCCAGATCATAAATAACAACTTTATGAATTGGAAAAAAGAGATGGTGGAAGTACTGAAAACAAGGTTGTAATTTTTCATATACCACTTAAAGAGTATTCTACTGAATTTTACAAATACTTTATCAATTCATGATGCCGCCGCCGCCCTGGTCAGCTCTTTTACTTTCATCATCAGTACCCGTCTTACGGTTGCGGGCAGCTTTTACTTTATTATTGCCAAAGCGATAACTGAAATTGACCCTGAACTGGCGACTTTCAAAGTTGCCACTTGCTACCATATATTGCCCGGCAAAATTGCTGATACCGTTCCAGGTTAGTGTTTTAAAAATATCACTCACTGAAGCTTTAATATTTCCTTTGCCTCCAAAAATATTCTTTTGTATTCCGCCATCCAGCTTCCACAGTGCACCACTTTCAAAGGTTCCCTGCCAAATTGATGGTGCTGTATAAAATCCGCTCAGTTCTGCAGTCCAATCCTTTTTCTTTCCAAACTTAATGCTATGTTGCATGTAGAGATTGTAAGAAACAACATCAAGATTAATAACCCTGTTTCCACCACCAAAATCCGCTTTGTAATGAGAATAAAAGGTATTCAGGCTGGTAAAAGCACTATAGTTTTTATATGAGAATGGATAACTCAGATTCAAGCTGACAATATTTTGCGTAGCAAGGTTCTTCTTGGTAATAAATGATTTGGATTTTTCTGCTGTGTCTATCAACTGAGTAAATACATCAGACACATGACTGTAATTAAGTGTTGTGGTTAATTTATACTTATAAATATTGGTTATTGCAATACTATTGGTGTATTGCGGCCTCAGTTCAGTATTTCCTTTTTGAAATGTGTATTCATCCAGTTTGAATTCAAATGGATTTAGGTCCTGGTAAGCCGGACGATCTATACGACGACTAAAAGACAGACTCCATTGCTTCATCGGATTTTTATTCAATGTGATAGCCGCACTTGGAAACAGGTTGGTATAATGCCTTTCAATTGTTTGCTTACTGCTGTAATCAACTTCTGCATTTGCTTTTAGCCCATAAGAATCGCCGGAATTATTCGTGTTCTCCAGCCGTAATCCTGCCTGAAACATAAATCCTTTAAAGCTCTTGTTATAATTCAGATAAACAGCATTAATATTTTCACTGTAATCAAATTGGTTACTTCTGGGTACATCCAGAGTTTTTGTATTACCAACCACATTATAACGGCCAAAATTATTTGTGGTATTTACAATTGAGCTTTTAAAGCCAATACCCAGTTTGCCTCCCATATATTTTTGCTCATAATCTGCTTTCAAAGTATAAATATCAATATCGGTAGGTGTAATAAAATTATAGATCGTTCTGCTGATCTCATTTGTCATACCGGGATTAAAATAAATATTCGGCTGAAGCTGATCAGTTTTTGTTCTGAAAAATCCATAATCTGCGTCTACGGTCAGCTCATGCCCGGATGTATCTGCAAACCTGTAATTGAAATTGAAATTCAGGTTGTCTCTGGTTGACTCAGTTTTATTATTTGCAGTAAGAATTCTGTCCACTACTCCTGTAGGCTTATAACTGATCGGGGTTCTGCTTTCAGTAGCATTATCATTTGCAGAAATATTTCCATTGATCAAAACACCGATTGTACTTTTAGGGTTTACAAAATAATCCACTCCTGTTTTAAAACCATGTGTGGTATTTCCCATTTTCATGTTGTTACGCTGGTTAAATATCGTGTCTAATTGTTCCCGGTAAAGTTTCATATAACCAGCCCGTATGGCATCATTAAAATTATAATTACCAAAAGTGTTGATCTTCTCATTCCTGTTATTCAAAGAAAGACCGGTATTGTATTTAGAATAAACGCCGACTGCATATCCGGCATTTACCGAACCATTTGTACCAAACGCTTTATTCTTTTTCAATCGGATATTGATGATTCCGGCATTACCAGCTGCATCGTATTTAGCAGATGGGTTTGTAATAATTTCTATAGCCTCCACCTGAGAGGATTGAATGTTTTTCAGGTATGCAGTAAGATCAGCACCAGAAAGCGGGGTAGGTTTCCCGTCAATATAGATCTGGACTCCGTTTTTACCGGAAAGACTGATGTTGTCATCTTTATCCAGTAAAACACCGGGAGCTTTTCTTAACAGTTCCAGTACATCATCCCCAACAGCGTTGATAGTACCTTCCACATTCAGAATTGTTTTATCCGCCTTTACTTCTATCATTGGTTTTTTAGAACTTACTACAACCGCCTCCAGGCTTTTGCTGGCTTTTTCCAAACTCATTTCCGGCACAGTGATATTTCCGGTTCCGCTTAAATCAAATGTTGCTGAAGTTTTTTGGGTATGGCTGATGTGGCTTATGCCTATAAAATATTTTCCTGGCTGAATATTGGTAAATTCATAGATACCCGAATTATTTGTTGCAGCCATCTTAACAATAGATGAATCTTTTGATTTCTGTAACATCACATTCACTGCAAACAAAGCTTTTCCCTGGTCATCTTTCACAACCCCTGTAATTTTCTGGGCCAAAGATGCAAATCCTGAAAAAACAATTAAAAGAGTGAGAATAAATTTCATAATAAGGTTGGTTTTTTTTGTGAGGGTCAAAATTATATAATGAAAACGCGGGTTTTAAGCGGATTCCTATAAGCGGGGCAAAAACCAATATAAATGGCTACCGTTCATAAAGCAGCAGAATATTTTCTTCACAAATACTTTGCTCAATATTCATTTACTTCGCAGACTGATGAAGAAGTTAGACTGGTATATAATAAAAAAGCTGATTGTAACTTTTTTCTTTTGTATCATATTATTCACGCTGATCACAATTGCGGTGGATAGCAGTGAGCACACAGAAAACTTTGTAAAATCCGGTTTGTCCACTACAGAAATAATAACAGAGTATTATTTCGGATTTGTACCATATATATGGGGATTGTTGTTTCCTTTGTTTGTTTTTATTGCAGTTATTTACAGTACCAGCAGAATGGCTGTCAGGTCAGAAATAATTGCGATTCTTGCCAGCGGCACCAGTTTCAATCGTTTTTTACGTCCTTACCTGATTGGCGGCATCTTTCTGGCAGCAATACTTTTTTTTGCAGGCCGGCAGATTATTCCCAGGGGAAATGAGATCAGGAGTAATTTCCAGATAAAATATATTGACAAATTTGATCCAACTAAAATGGGAAGTTATACTGATACCTATTACAGGCGTGCAGACTCAAATTCCTATTTTGGAATAAAATATTATGATTCTGTTTCAAAATCTGCAGGCACATTTTTTCTAAATCGCACCAGGGATACAAATGTTATTTACAACCTGCGGGCAGAATCAATGAGATGGGATACAGCAAAAAAAAACTGGAAGTTGGCAAACGTTGTGGAAAGGAAAGTGCATTCACTGGGAGAAGAAATTACAAAATATGATACATTAAATATTGATTTGAATCTTCAGCCTAATGATCTGCGCAGGGACTATTATCTGAAAGACAAATTAACCTCTTCTGAGTTAAAACGATTTATTAAATTGGAAGAATTAAGGGGTACCGAAGGTTTGAATACATTAAAAGTGGAACATTATCGCCGTACTGCCACTTCAATTTCAGTTATTCTGCTTACACTTATAGGTGCCGTGATCGCCAGCAAGAAAACAAGGGGGGGTAGTGGGCTACATATTGCCGTTGGTTTTATTTTGGCATCCTTATTTATATTAACAGACCGGTTTTCTACAACTTTTTCAGTTAAAGGAAATTTTTCTCCTTTTCTTGCTGCATGGGTGCCCAATATTATTTTTATAGTTGTAGCTGTATTCCTCTATAGAAGGGCGCCCAAGTAATAAAATTCATTCTTAAACTTTCGGATTTTTTTGCAATACAGGGGAGTAAAAATAATTACCTTTGAACCTCTTTCTTCAACGATTCTAAAATCCAAAGCGATATGGGAGTAATAAAAGAATTATTTAAGGCAAAAGCAGATAGCACCGCTGCAGAAATCAAAGAATTATTAAAAGAACATGGCAATAAGGTCATTGGTGAAGTAACACTCAGCCAGATATTTCAGGGCATGAGAGGTATTACCGGATTGGTTACCGAAACTTCGCTATTGGATGCACAGGACGGAATTCGTTTCAGGGGATTTTCAATTCCTGAATTAAGAGAAAAACTGCCTAAAGCACCCAATGGTTCGGAACCTCTGCCGGAAGGATTATTTTATCTTATGTTACTTGGCGAATTGCCTAAAGAAGAAGATGCTCATCATATTTCAAATGTATGGCAGCGCCGCAGCCATGTACCCAGCCATGTTTTTGATGTAATTGATTCTTTTCCTTCCTATACACATCCGATGACAATGTTTGTAGCAGGTGTAATGGCATTACAGACAGAGGGACATTTTGTAAAAGAATATGCAAAAGGATTGAGCAAGAAAGATTATTGGAACCCTACTTATGATGATGCCATGGATCTGATTGCAAGATTACCACGTATAGCCGCTTATGTGTACAGGAGAAAATATAAAAACAATGAGCATATCCAACCAAATGGCTTATTGGATTGGGCTGGCAATTTTGCTCATATGCTGGGATACGAAGATGAAGGATTTAAAGAATTGATGCGTTTGTATATGACTATACATGCTGATCATGAAGGAGGAAATGTATCTGCACATACTACCCACCTGGTCGGTTCTGCATTGAGTGACGTTTATCTCAGTTATGCTGCAGGCATGAACGGGCTGGCCGGACCGCTTCACGGGCTCGCAAATCAGGAAGTGATCAAGTGGATATTTGAAATGCGGGAAAGCCTGGGAACAGAATCTCCAACCAAAGACCAGATAGCAGACTATGTAAAGAAAACTTTGAGTGAAGGAAAAGTTGTGCCTGGTTATGGTCATGCCGTATTGCGCCAAACAGATCCGAGATTTACAGCACAAATGGATTTTGGTAAAAAACATATGCCGGATGATCCATTGGTACAAACAGTTTGGAATATTTATGAAGTAGTACCTCCGATTTTAGGTTCAATAGGAAAAATTAAAAATCCCTGGCCAAATGTGGATGCACATAGTGGTGCGTTGCTGGTGCATTATGGTATGAAGGAATATGAATACTATACGGTTCTCTTTGCTGTGAGCCGTTCCTTGGGAGTATTAGCCAGTCTATGCTGGTCCAGGGCTTTAGGTTTCCCGCTGGAAAGACCTAAGTCAGTTTCCATAAGATTAGTGAAGCGTTGGTTGGCAGGGGAGGATACTATCTGGGGAGATTAAATTTTAAAATTCCAAACAGACCATATCGTTTAGTTTATTTCCAAGGAGCAGGAATTACTCCATTCGATGGTTTGCTTCCTCCCCTGAGTATCAGTGATAGTTCAAAAGTCTGTGCTTGCTTGGTAGCCTCGTAGAGTTTTGAAATGGAAATATCATAAGTTAATCCAAATTGGAAATTTCCATATCCAAATCCAATATAAGGTGTGACTGCATTCTCACTCCAATACCAGACTCCTGCATTTATTATTACATCTTGGTCTGTATTCGGAAGCATATATCCTAATGCTCCGCCAACAGAAATAAAACTGGCACCAGCCTGTGTTTGATAAATGCCATTTGCATTTAGTACAAACTG
>CAZOOT010000030.1:0-28798 GCA_964581455.1 uncultured Chitinophaga sp.
TCGGAATGCTCTGAACCATCCGCCAACTGGCGGATAAACTCCCTTGCGAATGCAGTGAAGCAATCAATTTTTGGGATGGCAAAGATAGGGGGAGAGCACCTCCCGGACAAAAAATATTAAGGCTTAATTAGGCTGCATCGCCGGGAATCGATAAAGCTGGCCATCTAATACAAAAAGCTCATCAATTTCATAGATCCAATAAAAATAAAGAGGTGATTTCTTAAGAATTTTTTCTACTGCTGTTTTGGTTTCAGCATTTAATGTTATCCAAACCCTTTGTGATTCCATACTCACTACATAATGATCTATCACGTTTTTATTGATAAGCATATTGATATAAGTGCGATGGGATGGGATCAATGCTGCAAATTCATCGTTCCAAGTAAATTTTATGGTAACCTGGTACTTTTTCATCATTAATTGTGATCAGTTAAAACTTGGAAAGATGGACAGAAGGAAAAACAAAAAATCACTTATGTGAATAAAAAGTGGAACGTACTGGGCTCGAACCAGTGACCCCTACTCTGTCAAAGTAGTGCTCTGAACCAACTGAGCTAACGTTCCGGGGAGTGTAAAAATAAGTGTCTTCATTTAAATTTTCCAATCCACAATTTCATTCACCCATTCCTTCCTCAGTGGAGTGGAAATTTTAATGTAATTATCCGAATATCCATCTATCATCCCGTTCTTATCTTTTCCTTCAAACAATACCTTACGGGTTTGTCCACGATGCTGCTCTGTAAAATACTGCATTTTCATATAAGATAAATTACGGAGCGTTTTATTTCTTTCGTGGCGGATATGGATGGGAACAACCGGTTTTATATTTAATGCATGTGTATTATCTCTTTCAGAATAAGTGAATACATGGAGATAGGAAATATCCAACGAATGTAAAAAGTCAAAGGTCTCTTTAAAATCGTCTTCTGTTTCACCGGGAAATCCAACGATGACATCTACACCAATGCAGCAATGCGGCATCAGTGTTTTAATCAATGCTACTCTATCTGCATACAATTCTCTTTTATACCTTCTTCTCATTGCTCCAAGCGTTTTGTTGCTGCCGCTTTGCAATGGAATATGAAAATGCGGCATGAAATTATTACTGTTGGCTACAAACTCTATGATTTCATTAGTAAGTAAATTCGGTTCTATAGAAGATATGCGGTAACGGGGAATGTCTTTAACTTTTTCCAGTACTTGTATGAGAGAAAAAAAATCTTTTTGAGTTGGAGAATCTAAAGCCCCCTTTAGGGGGTTGGGGGTTTGAAAATCCCCCAGATTCACACCTGTCAGTACAATTTCCTTTACGCCATGCGAAGCAAGGTGCTTTACATTATTCAAAACATTTTCTATGGTATCGCTCCTGCTTTTTCCCCTGGCTTGCGGTATAGTACAGAAAGAGCAATTATAATCACAACCATCCTGTACTTTTAAAAATGTTCTGGTGCGGTCATTGAGGGAGAAAGATGAATTGAACTCAGTGATATCTTCCACATCACAACTGCAGATCTTGGCAGAATCGCCTTTGGAAAATTCTTTAATATGATGTGCAAGATTAAATTTTTCAGCTGCACCCAGCACCAGGTTCACACCCGGAATTTCTGCAATCTGTTTTGGTTTTAATTGTGCATAGCAGCCGGTGATCACCACCATGCTTTCCGGTGCTTTTCTTTGTATGCGTCTTACAATCTGACGGCATTCTTTATCAGCATTATCAGTTACAGAACAAGTGTTGATCACATACACATCGGCCATGTCGTCAAACTCCTTTTTTTCAAATCCTTCACTCTCCAGCATCCTTGAAAGGGTGGAGGTTTCGGAGTAATTGAGTTTGCAACCCAGTGTATGAAAGGCTACTGTTCTTGCTTCTGCCATGGGGCGGCAAAGATAGTGAATGGTGAATTGTCAATTGTCAATGGTGAATAGTAAATTGAGAATCTCGAGTCGTCAGTAATGAGGGGATACAAATTTCACAATTGACAATTCACAATTGATGAGTAGAATTATTGCAGTACAAGTGAGTGACACAAGGGACGTTGATTAATGTTGAAAAGCCGACTCCATAAAATAAACTATACTTGCAGAAGAAAAATACAAATGAAAAAAGCGGCCCCTTATATTTTATTGTTATTGATGGCGGTACTGGTTTTTGGCCTGAAGAAATGCAGGGACAATAAAAACAGTGAACCAGAATCCACATCCATTGCAACCAGTAAAAAAACATCTGAAAAGGAAATAAACCGTGATCGTGGATTTGACAGAAGGATTTCTTACCTGGAATATAGCAATCATGCGGAGTGCAGGATGAAATGCCGTCATATAACCCGGAAGGAAGTGGAGGATATTATGCAGAACGGGAAGATCAATTATAATAAAAGCGATATCAAAAATGCCCGTTGTCCCCGCTATGCCGTGGAAGGAATTACAGTGGATGATCAGAAAGTAAGAATTGTTTTTGCCCAGTGTAATGAAAAAACAAATGTGGTGACGGTGATAGACCTGGATACAGAATGGGAATGCCATTGCCCCGGTAATGATAAAAAATATGAAAACAAGAACTGATGAAAGTATTGCTGAAGCCGTTTCAATGGTTCTATTGTATATATGCCATGCTGATGTTTGTTGTGATCATGCTTTTGTTATTTCCTTTTGTGATCCTGGCTTCTTTATTTGGCCGTATACATGGCGGCAATCTGGTTTACAGGCTATGTATGCTATGGGGTGATCTCTGGTTTTTCTTCGTGTTAATTTATCATCGCAATTATTTTGAGCTGCCACTGGAGAAAAACAAGCAATATATTTTTGTAGGCAACCATATCTCTTACCTCGATGCACCTATCTTGGTCAAAACTATCCGCCGGCCCATCAGGGCATTGGGTAGAATTGAATTAAGCAGAACTCCGGTCTTTGGTTTTATTTACAGAATGGTGGTGGTGATCGTAGACAGAAGCGATGCTGAACACAGAGCAAAGAGTGTCCGAAATCTGAAATCAGTAATCAATAAGGGAGTCTCTTTAATTATTATGCCGGAAGGCACATTTAATAAAACAAACAAGCCGCTTAAAGATTTTTATGATGGTGCATTTAAAGTGGCCATTGAAACCCAAACTACTTTAAAACCTTTTTTATTACTGGATGCATTTGACCGCCTGCATTACAAAAAATTATTTTCTCTTACTCCTGGAAAAAGCAGAGCAGTTTTTTTGGAAGAAGTTCCGGTAGATGGATTGACACTGGAAGATGTACCTGAATTAAAACAGAAAGTGTTTGATCTGATGGAAAGAAAATTAATTGAATATAAGGCGAGCTGGATTAACCCCCAAACCCCCTAAAGGGGGCTATAAGAACTTCTTCTTTAGTTGCTATCTTTAAATATCTCATGAAAAAAAGTGATTTCGATATACAAAATGCTAACTCCCCTTTAGGGGCTGGGGGTTTCTTCGCCGAAATCATCATACCGCTTGCGCTTCCTAAAAATTATACATGGGCAGTTCCGGATCATTTGAAGGAACAGGTTCTTGTAGGTTGCCGGGTGGAAGTGAACCTGGGAAAGAATAAAAAATATGCCGGCATTGTAAAAAGATTGCATACAGTTAAACCCGATTTTTTTGAACCAAAGGAAATACTGAATGTATTGGATGTGGAGCCGGTAGTTTTTGAAGAACAATTGAAGTTGTGGGAATGGATGGCCGCTTATTATATGTGTAGTGAAGGTGAAGTGATGGCTGCTGCACTTCCTGCACATTTCAAACTAAGCAGTGAAACAATTATTATTTCCAATGACGAATATGGCGAAGATTTTTCTGCTCTCGATCACGATGAATACCTGGTAGCGGAAGCCTTGCTGATAAAAAAAGAATTAAAGCTGACAGAAGTTCAGCAGGTACTCGATTCTTCACATGTTTATCCTGTCATTAACCGCCTGATCCAGAAAAAAGTTTGTTTTGTATGGGAATCATTAAAGCAGACTTATTCTTCCAAAAAAGAAAATTATGTATTACTCAATCCTAAATTCGATAATGAAGAAGAATTATCCCATTTGCTAAATGAAGATAAAAAACTACAGCGGGCCGAAAAGCAAATGGAACTTTTGCTTTCTTATTTGCATTTAGTAAAAACAGAGGGAGAAGTAACCAAATCAGCTTTGCTGAAAAAATCAAATGCTTCTGAAGCTCAACTTAAAGGTTTGGTGAATAAGAATATTCTTATCCTGGAAAAAAGAGTAATTGACAGGATAAAATATTTACCTAAGGACATTTCTATAGATTTTGAACTGACGCCACTGCAATTATCATCTTTTGAAGAAATTAAAAAATCATTTGCGGAAAAACCGGTTTGTCTTTTGCATGGAGTAACCAGCAGCGGAAAAACCCTGGTCTATATCAGGCTGATCGAGGAAATGATCCACAAAGGAAAACAGGTGATGTACATGTTGCCGGAGATTGCGCTTACTTCACAGATCATCCGGCGGCTGCAAAAACATTTTGGAGGACATATTGGTATCTATCATTCAAAATTTTCCCAGAATGAAAGGGTGGAGATCTGGAACAAAGTAAAGAACGGTGATATGAAAATTGTGCTGGGGGCCCGTTCTTCCATTTTTCTTCCTTATCAAAACCTGGGGATGATCATTTGTGATGAAGAGCATGATACATCCTATAAACAACAGGATCCGGCACCAAGATATAATGGAAGGGATGCCGCCATATTTTTTGCCGCTTTATTTGATGCAAAAGTTTTATTGGGCAGCGCCACGCCATCTTTGGAAAGTTTTTATAATGCAACAACGGGAAAATATGGTTTTACAGAACTGTTGCAACGCTATGGCGATATTCAGATGCCGCCCATAGAGATCATTGATACAAAAAAAGAGACCCGGAAAGAGAAAGGAAAAGTAATGATATCACAACCACTGGTGGATGCGATCAATGAAGTATTAGCCAGGCAAAGACAAGTTATCCTTTTTCAGAATCGCCGTGGTTATACACCTTACCAGGTTTGTAATACCTGTGGCTGGATCCCACAGTGCAAATATTGTGATGTATCACTCACCTTTCACAAGTTTACCAATAAGTTGTTATGTCATTATTGCGGTACCACTTATCCGCCTTTACTTACCTGTACAGCCTGTGGTAATCATAATTTCATTCAACGAAATTTTGGTACAGAAAAGATTGAAGAACTTTTGCTGGAATTTTTTCCCGAAGCTAAAATTGCCAGGATGGATATAGATACTGTGAGGGGAAAAAATGCACATGATGTATTGATTCAGCAGTTTGAACAAAAAAGAATTGATATCCTGGTGGGTACCCAGATGGTGGTGAAGGGACTTGATTTTGATAATGTAGATCTTGTTGGGATACTGGATGCAGACGGTTTATTAAGTTTTGCTGACTTCAGGGTAAACGAAAGAGCCTTCCAGCTGATGGAACAGGTAAGTGGCCGGGCTGGAAGAAAGGAAGCAACCGGAAAAGTTTTGATTCAAACGATTCAACCCAGTCACCCGGTATTACAATTGGTGCAGCAACATGATCTTAAAAAAATGTTTGAAGTGGAAATTGAAAAGCGAAAACAATTTCACTATCCCCCGTTCACCCGCCTGATCCATGTTACATTCAAACACAAGATGAAAGAAGTAGTAGCAAAAGCAGCAAGTGAATATGCAGCCGGATTGTTTTCAAAATATGGGCAATATTTTGTTGGCCCGGCTGAGCCGGTAATTAACCGTGTCCGTAATCAGTTTCTGATGGAGATGCTGGTAAAACTTCCGCGGGACGGGAAACTGATTTCCCAATGTAAAGCTGATATGCTGAACCAGGTGGCAATTTTGCACCAGCATAAAAGTTTTAAGAGTGTGACAGTTGTAAATAATGTGGACGTGATGTAATTCAGCCCCCTAAATCCCCCTAAGGGGGACTTGCCAACACACTATGCTCTATGTTGAATTGGGTTAATAAGTTTGGATTTATTCCAATGATGAAGTGGTAGTACAGAATGTATGGTTTTGTACTTAAGTGCATCTTCCTCCCCATTGGGGAGGGAGATGGTCCGAAGGACTCCTTCGGAGAGGGAGAGGCCTTGTAACTGTTGTAAATAATGTCGATGTGATGTAATCTATTTCATCACGTCAAACTGATAGATCGCTGCAGGATTGCCACGTCTTCCCTGCGTACTGATTAACAGCGTACCGTCAGGGGAGAAGCAAATGCCTTCAGGTTGGGGCATCATATCCTTATCAATAAATTGTACTGATTTTAATTTTCCCTTATAACTGAATTGTGCCAGGCATTTGGTATCTCTTGTAGAAAGTATATACACATCATTGGTTACCGGATGTACTGTGATTGCAGACGGATAAAAATCCAGTTTTTCATCAGCAATATCTTTGAAATCTTTTTTATAAATCAATAAAAAGGGATCTTTCTTTAATTTATTTTTTTTCAGATCAAATTCATAAATGGCCCTTGTTGATTTTTTTTCATCTTTCTCATCGGTTTCATTTTTGCAGGCAATCAGGAGATTTTTTGAAACCGGATCATAACAAATTCCTTCTGTATTGTTGTCCTTGGATAAACCTGTTTCATATCGAGTAACAACGGGATTTGTCTGCCAATTGGTAATTTTAAAAATATCGCCATGACTCCACAAAGCATATGCTGTTTTGCCAATAACAGTTACATCTTCCACATCAAATTTCTTGTCTTTTTTTCCGGGGTCCCTGAAAGGAATAATTTTTTCTACCACAGCTTCATTATCCAGCCGGATATAATATAACCTTGCACGGAGATCTTCAATAGCCAGAATATGATTTTTATCTAACCATACCTGTCCTGAAATTTCTATCAGATCATCATTAAGTGTCCATTTTTTTACAGGATTCGATAGGTCATAATTAAATCGAAGCGATTCTTTTGGAACAGATTTTACATTAACAGTATTCTGTGCATTTACCTGGGTAAATAAGAAAAAAAGGAATAATAATTTAAGGATAGTGAGTTTGTACTTCATGATTCAATAATAGAATAAACAAAAATTTATTATATTGATAAATATGAAGAAATATTTATAAACAGAATGTTAGCGGAATGTTATTAAAAGAAAAAATAATGATGTCAGGAATTATTTGCTCTCTGCAGCATAGTTAAGTAGTTGTAAATAAAAAAACCAGCTTCATCATCTTTTGAAACAGATTTCATGGCTTTAGCCACATCTTTTGGATGAATTGGTTTGTATTTGGCAGGAATTAAAAAGGACAAGGCAGATAATACAACTTTACCGGCTTTTTCTCCCAGACGGGTTTCCTTTCTGTCTCCCATAAGTACGGATGGACGCATGACATGTACAGTTTTTAAACCGATTTTTTTTACTGCGTTTTCTATTTCACCTTTTAGCTTCAAATAAAAATTTTTACTCTTTTGGTCTGCACCAACTGATGAAACCAGAATAAATTTTTCACAATCTGTCATTTTGCAAAATCTTGCCACGTTTACCGCGATGTCAAAATCAATTTTTCGGTACGCTGATAAATCACCATTTACTTTTTTCTGTGTAGTGCCTATGCTGCAGAATACAATATCACTGTTGCTAAGTGCAACAAGAAGAGAATCGCTGTCATTAAAATCCACGATCTTTTTTTCCAGTTTGGGATGGGATATTTCCAATGGTCTGCGGATAAGGATACGAACAGAGTCGAAATAACTATCGTTTATTAATTCTTCCATTAAATAACCGCCGATGAGCCCGGTAGCGCCTACAAGTGTTGCTGTCATAAAAATTAAGGATGTTTGCAGTATGCAAATTCAGGAAAATATCCCGCTTACAGCGTATAATACTTTTAGGATTGATGTTAAAGCCAGATATTTCTCCACTTTTTCAAATACTGAAGAATTATTTGAACTTCTGACTCAAGACTCCCGACTCTCCGAAGGAATCCTTTCGGACAAGTCTCTCATCCTCGGCGGCGGCAGCAATATTTTATTTACCAAAAATTACGAAGGCATTGTCTTAAAGAATGAGATCAAAGGAATTCAGGAAATAAGTGAAGACCATGAATATGTATATGTGAAAGCAGGAGCAGGGGAGAACTGGCACCAGTTTGTTTTGTATTGCATCAACCATAACTGGGCAGGAGTGGAGAACCTTTCATTGATTCCGGGGAATGTGGGTGCAGCGCCTATTCAGAATATCGGGGCTTATGGAGTAGAATTGAAAGAAGTATTTTACTATCTGGAAGCTTTTAGTTTAAAAGAAAAAAAAGTTTTTCGTTTTACATTGAATGATTGTGAATTTGGATACAGAGATAGCATTTTCAAGAAAAAATACAAAAACGATTTTGTTATACTTCAGGTAACTTTTCGTTTAAAGAAACATCCTGTTTTCAACTGCAGTTACGGGGCACTGAAACAGGAACTGGAAAAAACAGGGGTGAAGGAATTGAGTTTAAAAGCCATTTCACAAGCCGTCATCCATATCCGCTCATCCAAACTGCCCGATCCTGTAAAAATTCCTAATGCCGGAAGTTTTTTTAAAAACCCGGTCATAAATAAAGATCAATTCTCCTTGCTCATTAATCAATATCCCTCCATGCCAAATTATCCACAGCCCGATGGCAATATTAAACTTGCTGCCGGTTGGTTAATCGAACAGTGCGGACCTGAGAATGCATTAAGCTGGAAAGGATACCGGAAAGGAGATGCTGGCTGTCATGATAAACAAGCCCTGGTGCTGGTGAATTATGGTAAGGCAAGCGGCAAAGAAATCCATGAATTAAGCGAAGAGATTTTACATAGTGTAAAGGAAAAATTTGGAATTGAATTAGAAAGAGAAGTGAACATTTTTTAATTTCAATTCATGCAACATTTATCCGGATCCTGTTGTCAATCTATAAACTATTAACCAAAAACTAATTTTATGAAGAAGTTTTTTTTATTTCTCTTATTACTGACTTTTGTTTCCCATATTTCTTTTACGCAGGATAAAATTTTCCGCAAGAACGGTAAAATAGTGGAAGCAAAAATTGTGGAAATAGGTTCAGATGAAATAAAATATAAAGAGTTCAATAACCCCGATGGCCCCATCTATGTTCTGGAAACCGACCGGATCAGTAAAATTGTGTATGCCGACGGCCGCACAGAAAAATTTATAATAAATATTAAAGATCCTGAGAAATACGAAGGTCAATTGACAAAAGCTGTTAAGCTGGATTTTCTTGGACCATTAATTGGATATTCACAATTCAGTTTTGAAAAAAGCCTCGGAGTAGGCAAAGGTTACGAGCTTTCCTTTGGCATTATTGGCGCAGGCAAATCTTCCAGGCTTGATTATTTTAACAGCCAGTTCCGGGATGTAAAAAGAAATCAGTTTGGTTTTTTTGCCGGAGCAGGGTATAAGTTTGGCAAGCTTCCTGATTTTTTACTGTTTGGGAAAACCCGCTACACACATATCATGCAGGGTACTTATGTAAAGCCTATGATTTACCTGGGTAATTACAGCGAAAACCGCATTGCCTGGAAATCGAATAACAATTATGTAGTGGAAAAACAAAATGTAAAATTTGGCGCTTTACAGGTAGAAGTGGGCAAGCAATGGGTATTCAGCGATAAATTTTTACTGGATATTTACCAGGGACTGGGTTATGGATTTGATAATAAAAAAGATGTTTACGACAATTCAGGATTTTATGATGATAATACGGCTGCTTATAATTATGCCAATGTCCGGTTGGGAAGAAGCCCCGGCTTGTCTTATACATTTGCCATAAAACTGGGGTTGCTCATAAAATAATAAAAAACGGAAGATGGGTAAACAGAAAATTCAAGGAAAAATAATTCTTACAAGTTTCTTACTCATCCTTATTTTGAATCCGGCTACAGCTCAGAATAAATTTTCTGGTCATGCCTCACAGGTTCAACTTGAAGTACTGGGCACCGCCGGTTTATTCAGTATTAATTTTGATTCAAGATTTGCAAAAAAAGAAAATGGACCTGGCTTCAGGTTTGGGCTGGGCGTTACACCTATTGGGCTGTCAGGCAGCGAATCATGTAACAGCGGAACCCTGATAGCTTTACCCGCCGGAGTAAATTATCTTACTGGCATTGGGCAACATTTATTTGAAGCAGGAGCTGGTGTTGTGCTTGCAATAGTATCATCAACTAAAAGGTATTGCCCTGGTTTTGATTCAGGGTTTTTTAGTGATGATACCTCACCATACGCATATTTGCTGGCAGGATACAGGTATCAGCCGGCAAAGAAAAAAGGAACTTCATTCAGGATATTTGCTTCTCCATTATTTCAAAATGATTTTCCCATAAAATTCTGGGGTGGAATAAGTGTGGGCCACCGGTTTTAATTCATCAGGTAAAATCTTCCCCTTCGTCATACTCATCTGCAGTTTTGATACCTCCCATGTTCAACATCGATCCCATCAGGTCCTTGAACTCTATCTTTCCATCAATCACTTTTTTGCTGATCATGGAATGCGAAGCCAGGCCATGCAATACAAATTCCATTAATAGGGCTGACTCTTTTTCATTAGCTCCTTTAAAATATTTTTTTACCAACGGTTGCAGCCCGTCCACTTTATAAAGTTGCAAGATCTTTTCTTCGTCTTTTGTATTTAAAAAAATATTCAATGTATTCCCTTTGTCAAACCATTTAATAACGGAGCGATAGGGATTTTCATCTTTAGCAGGTTCTTCCACATTTTTTGGCCGCATTCTTTTTTTCAAAATTTCCGGGTTGGGAAAATAATTGGCAAACTGAGTGCGGATTGATTTATCCAGCAAATTCATCGCTACCTGGTAAGGGCCTTCCTGCTCACCTTCATACACCAATTCAATCTTGCCGGTAATAGAAGGAATAATTCCAGCCAGGTCACTGATCCAGACCTGTGTATTTTTTTCATTATTCATGATAGCCCTTCTTTCTGCTGAGCTGATCACATTTTCGTAAGCAGAAATAGTTAACCTTGCACTTACGCCGCTTTTTTTATCTACAAATTCACTTCCCCTGGCTTCAAATGCTACCTGTTCAATCAATCTTTTTATAAGGTCACTCACCTTTACTTTATCTTTTTGTTCATCAGAAATTTTTGCTTCCTGTTCTGTAATTTCCAATGCTGTTTCCAGGTTTTTGGGGTAATGTGTCAGTATCTGGCTTCCGATCCTGTCTTTCAGTGGTGTGACGATAGATCCCCTGTTTGTATAGTCTTCCGGGTTAGCAGTAAACACAAAAAGTATATCCAGTGGCAATCTTAATTTAAATCCGCGGATCTGTACATCGCCTTCTTCCAGGATATTAAACAAAGCCACTTGAATTCTTGCCTGCAGATCGGGCAGTTCATTGATCACAAAAATGCCCCGGTTGCTTTTTGGAATGATACCATAATGTATCACCCGTTCATCTGCAAAATTTAATTTCAGGTTGGCTGCTTTTATCGGGTCAATATCGCCGATGAGATCCGCTACACTTACATCCGGGGTGGCCAGTTTTTCGCCATAGCGTTCTGTCCTGTGCATCCATCGAATTGGTGTTTCATCTCCTTTTGCAGCTATCAGGTCTTTTGAAAATTTTCCCACCGGGTTCATCGGGTCATCATTAATATCACTTCCCTCCACTACCGGAATATATTCATCCAGCAGTTCTGTCATCTGCCTGGCCATCCTTGTTTTTGCCTGCCCCCTTAATCCAAGAAAAAGAATATTGTGTTTGCTGAGTAAAGCTCTTTCAAGATCAGGAATAACGCTGTCATCAAAACCTATTATTCCTGGAAAAGGATTTTCCTTCAACTTTAATTTTTGTATTAAATTTTGCCGAAGTTCATCTTTTATACTGCGGGGTTGATAACCACCAGATTTCAGTTCACCTAAAGTTTTAATATTTTTTGTCATAGCCGGTTAGTCGGGATGGCGGAAAGCCAACCATTTTTATTGTACACAATATCTTCTAATACCATCTTTGATTAATGCAATATTGAAATTTATAATAAAGCCTACATGTTTTGCTGTCAACTTCAAATGACTCAATATCTGCGCCTCCCAAATAGGATTAATTAAATCAATTGCTTTTAGTTCACAAATTATTGTTTCTTCAACAAATACATCAAGCCTTAATCCTTCATCAAATACCATTTCGTCATAATGTATAGGTAAAAAAACCTGCCGCTGAAAAAGAATTCCTTTTTTGGATAATTCATGGCAAAAACAAACTTCATATATTTTTTCCAGAAGTCCTGGACCAAGTGCTTTGTGTACTTTGTAAGCACAATCAACTATTTCCTTACAAAGCCATTCTTCTCTTTCAGTGAGTTTGTTCATTATGAGTTATTTTGCCGGGAAGACGGAAAGGCGATAAGTATTCTTACCGTCTCACCGCCTTTCCGGCAGGTATTAATAAACAGTCTTTCTCTTCCCACTTTCAAAATCTTTAAAAATAAATGCTCCCAGCTTATCAAGACTTGCAAAGAAAGCTTTACCATTATTTGTTTCTGTAAACTCCTGAACAAATCGCTGCAGGTAAGGATCTGTAGCGATCATAAATGTCGTGATCGGAATTTTCAATTTCTTGCATTGCGCTGCCAGGTTCAGGCAACGACTGGTTATCTTTCTGTCCAATCCAAAACTGTTTTTATAATATCTCTTTCCAATTTTTAAACAGGTGGGTTTGCCATCTGTGATCATAAAGATCTGTTTATTCGGATTTTTTCTTCTTCTCAAAATGTCCATTGCCAACTGAAGACCGGCAATAGTATTGGTATGGTAGGGGCCAACCTGTAAATAAGGAAGATCCTTGATCTCCACGGGCCATGCATCATTGCCAAACACCACGATATCCAATGTGTCTTTCGGATATTTTGTAGTGATCAGCTCACTCAAAGCCATGGCAACTTTTTTTGCCGGTGTGATCCTGTCCTCACCGTATAATATCATTGAATGAGAGATGTCGATCATCAGCACGGTTGAAGTCTGTGCTTTGAAATCAGTTTCCCGGATACTCAGGTCGTCCTCCTGCATTTTGAAATTTTCAATGCCATGGTTGATCTGTGCATTGCGAATACTTTCTGTAAAATCAATTTGTTCCAGCATATCGCCAAACTGAAATTGCCTGGTCTCTGGTTTTATTTCATCTCCCTGTCCGGGTTTAAATGTTTGATGATCTCCTTTCTTTGTCTTTTTCAATTTACCAAAGATCTCTTCCAGGCTTTTTTTGCGGATGGTTTGTTCGGTTTTCGGAGTAATGAGGATCTCGCCCTGTTCATTATTATCCGAGATAAATCCCTTCTCCTTCAGGTCTTCTATAAAATCTCCCATGCCATATTCATCATCGGTTAATTCAAATTTTTTATCCAGTTCATTCAGCCAGTTGAGTGTTTCAGCTACATCTGCATTGGTATAGGAAAGCAGTTGCATAAAAAGTTCAAGCAGCTGATCAAACTTTGATTTGGCTCCTTCATTCGGATCGAAATATTTGAATTGATGACCGATCATGACCAGCAATTTACAAATTAATTGTGGCAAGGATTGGTTAAAAAAAAGTCTCCGAACCGGAGACTTTTTAAAATGAAATTATCGGGAAACTATTTTTATTTTGTTGAATCAGGTTTCTTTTCAATAGAATCAGTAACCGGTTTCAATGTATCCACTGCTGTTGCAGGCGGAGGCAGGTATTTTGCTTCGGTTTGTTTTACATATTGCAAAAAGTCAAAAGTCCTTGCGATCTCTGCTGCCAGGCCTGTCTGGTTATTACTTAAACTATTAATATAATATCCTTCAGCCTGGTTTCTTTCTTCATTGCTTTGTGCTGAATATCTCATTTGGGTATAGCGCATCAAAGTTTCTTCCAGTTGTACTCGGGTTGTATTATCACCCAATGATGCATAATAATCCATTTGCTGGTTCAGGTCTGCATTCAGTGATTTACTGATTTTCGCTGCTATTTCTTTTTCTTCACATCCGTATGCAGCTTCCAGTAATATGAATGAAGCCTGGTTGTGCATTTCGTAACGGCTGGGTATTCCATAAGGCACATTTGTTTCATCAATAAGACTATCAATCTTCCTGATAACTTTTCTGGCATCTTCTAACCTGTTTTTTGCAATAAGGTCTTTTGCAAGTTCTGCAAAAGATTGACGCATACCAATCAAATGACGCCTGTTCTCTTCATCAAAATAAACACCTTTAGTATCAGCATGTCCGCTGGTGAATTTTGTCATCAGGTTATTATACATCCAATCTGTATTTACAGTTCCGCCAGTTTGGAATGGAACCAATCTGTAAGTAATACCATCTTTTCTCAAGTTATTCTGAAAACCTAATTCATTATAAGCTGCTGTAAAATATATTGGCCTTTTCCAGCCATTTGTTGCAATTATATTTAAAATGATCAATTGATCTCTTGTCAAATCATTACCGGGTACTTCAAAGAACATATCCCCTGTAAGTACATCATCGGGATTCACGGTACCATTTTTTCTTACAAAAGCTGTATCTACCGGTACTTTAAATTTCTTTACCGGGAATGTGCCTACATTTTCTCCCTGTCCCAATACATTTTTCATTACATCATACAGATCGAAATAACTTTCTTTTGGCACATTAGGTGCAGCAACATATTGTATGTACTGCCTGTTTTGTCCCATGATCTGTTGCGGACTCCAGATGACATCCATCGAATCGCTGTCGTTCACTTTATAAACTGGTATTGATGATGCGGATATCTGTTCTCACTCTTTCTACTTCCTGTATATACCAAAGCGGGTAAGTATCATTATCGCCAAAAGTGAAAAGAATGGCATTTGGAGCACAACTTTCGAGGTAATTTCTTGCATTATCTCTTGCCAATGTTTTTTTACTCCGGTCATGATCATCCCATTCCTGGTTAGCCATCAACACCGGGGCTATCATACAAACTACAATAGCAATAATATTTACAATTTTTGTGTTTGAACCATTAGAAGATACTGTTTTCAGTAAGTATGTGATTGCTGCTGCAAATAAAGCAAAAACTGCTGTTACCATCAGGGCCACTTTTAATACTGCTCCACCTGAGAAGTTCATCAGGCTGAAAGAAGTAACAACAAATGTGAGTACTGATCCATAAATAATTGTATTAAAGAAATTCTCTTTACTTTCTTTTACCAATTTTACAAATGCCACTACTGACAAACCGATCCAAATAGCATATGCATAAAAAGAACCCACAAATGCATAATCTCTTTCTCTGGGTTGATTACCCGGCATATTTAAATAAAGGCTGATGGCAATTCCGGTAAAAAAGAATAATAAGAAACTGATAAGCCAGTCTTTTTTATTTGCTACAAACATATAAACACAACCAAGTATTCCAAGAAGGAAAGGAAGCAGGTAAAGTTTATTATTGGCTTTGTTTTTCTTTAATGAATCTGGAAGTTTCGATTGATCGCCGAGCATTTGTTTATCAATGATGGAAATACCAGTTTGCCAGTTACCGTCTCTTCTGTTTCCTAATCCCTGGATATCGTTTTGACGTCCTGAAAAATTCCACATAAAATAACGCCAGTACATTAATCCCATCTGGTAACTGAAAAACCAATTGATATTATCAGCATAGGTAGGTGTTTCATATCTTATTCTTCCGGTTTCCGGGTCACGGTATTGGCCTTTATTCAGCCAGTTTGCATAAAAAGTAGAATGTTCCTGTTGATTGGAAACATCCCAGATACGCGGAAAGAACATCAGGTCTTTGCTGTCATAAACAGGTTCCATATCATTTCCCAGCTCCACATATCTGTTATTCAGTTTTCCCCATTTCATTGCCTTTTTCTCATAATCATAGTATCCGTTATTGTCTTTATCAGCCGGTAAAGCTGCAAAATGCGGTCCCATGATTAAAGGTGCCGATCCGTATTGTTCGCGGCCGAAATAAGAAGCCAGTGCTTTTGGATTATCTACATTGCTCATGTCAATACCGGGATTGGCATTGGAACGAATCATTGTAGTAACATAAGTTGAGAAACCTAATAAGACAAAAATGAAGCACCAGACTCCGAGTCTTAAAGTGGTCAGGCTTTTCCTGGTAGTGTACCTGACAGCCCACCAGCAAAAAATTCCAAGTAAAATGTAAAAGAAAGTAAAGCCAGTAAAAAAAGGTAGCCCAAAGCTGTTAACTGCAATCCGGTCAAAGAAGGCTGACCATTTTGGAATAAGATAAACCATTAACCATAAAGTAAGACCAGTAAGACCACAGGCAAATAAGAATGCCATGATCGCTTTTTTTAATGAGTAGGTATATTTTTTATAATAATAAACCATCACTACTGCAGGTAGTGTAAGTAAGTTCAATAAGTGAACGGTGATGGAAAGTCCCATCATAAAGAATATAAAAACTATCCAACGGTCAGTCCTGTTTTTTTCTTCAGCATTTTTTGAAAGCTCATAGGCATGTTCCCATTTCAAAATTGCCCAAATGATCAGGGCTGTAAAAAATGAAGAAAGTGCATATACTTCACCTTCCACTGCACTGAACCAAAACGTATCGCTGAATGTATAGGCAAGGGCACCAACAACACCAGATCCCATTACAGTCACTAATTGACCTGCGGTAAGATCCTCTCCATGGTTAACAAACATTTTACGGGCAAAATGGGTGATGGTCCAGAAAAGAAACAAGATGGTAAATCCACTGGCTGTAGCACTGAGTAAATTAACAGCACTGGCAACATTGGCATTATCACCTCCGCTGAATAAAAGAATAAAGAAGCGACCCAATAAATTAAAAAGCGGAGAGCCGGGAGGATGTGGAATTCCTAATTGGTTTGCACATGCTATAAATTCACCGGTATCCCATAAACTGGCAGTGGCTTCACGGGTTAGTGTATAAGTTGCACAAGCGATCAGCAGAATTACCCAACCTGTAATATTGTTTACTTTTCTGAAATTCATAAAGTCTTGGTTTTGTCCCGATAGCTTTCGGGAGAGGCAAAAATAGGGTTTCGGATGTAGATTTCAGAGTAAGATTGGCAAATGAAACTTTAAAGTTTTTGGGTACAATTTAATGGTTCATCGAAGCGGCAACTGCGTTTAAGGTAGAAATAACAGATTACTCAAAGCTTATCCTTATTGTCTGGTAATAAAGTTGATTTTGCATGTATTGCTTTGACTGGGAATTTTTTTCTGTAAATCCTCTTAATCCCAACAACCCGGCTGCATTTCCTTTATTAATAGCGATCTCTAAATAACCGGCACTATTAAATAACACCAGTTTTTCTCCTTCGGGTACATCGGCATAGCTTTCGCTGATCCGCTCTACTACCTCATCTCTTTTAAAGAGAATTTTAAATTTTCTGCCCTTTCTCTGGCTTTCAAAATCATCTGCCGTAATGTTTACAACTACATTTTCAAAATTGTCTATAAAGATGATTTGTCCTTCAATCCAGTCTTCGCCAATTGAAGGCTTTAGCGGATTTTTTTCCACATAAACAACATCAGCTTGCCCGATGTGCTGAATAGAATCACCATCTGCCAGTTTTTGAATGGTTTGTCCAAAAACATCTGTGCAATAAAGGGTGTTTTTTATTTTGCCTTTATCCAACGGGATACCAATAACTATATCTGGTTTCCCATCCAGGATCATCGTTAATAAACCATTGTCAGCAGTTAAAAAATATTGATTGTTATGAAAAGCCAGTAATAATTGTTCGGGTTTTTTTTCAAAAAGATTGACCAGGATAATATGGTAAGTAAAATCAGGAAAATTTTTGATAGCGCTTTTACAAACGTATGCAGCCTGCGGGTAATTAAAGGGAGTAATATTATGGGAGATATCGACTATTTGAAATTCAGGGTTGATGCGCAGCAATCTTGCTTTAACTGCTCCTGCCAGGTAATCCCGGTTGCCAATATCAGAAGTCAGAGTTATTAAAGGCATCGTTAAATAAAGAATTAAAAATTAGGGTTAAGAAGTTTGAAAACAAATCTCATATTGTTCAATATAAGTATTTAAAGGAGATACTTTCTCATTTCTGATTTAGTATTTCTTATTTAATTAGTTTTCCTTCTTTATAATAAAAATTATAAATGAGCTTATCAGTCAGTTTTGGAAAAAATTTATTCATGAATACTGCTCTTAGTCCTGTAAATGTCATGATCACTGTTCTCTTTCTTTTTTCGACGGCTGATAATATTTTTTGTGAACATTCTTTTGAAGACATCATTTTTCCTTCGTCCATTGGGGTGCTGCCTTGTTGATTTCCCTCTTCTGTCAATGCTGCATTTCTGATATTGGAAGTAGTAAATCCCGGGCAAACCCACATCACATGTACACCACTATCTTTCAATTCTACCTTAATGGATTCCAGCCAGCCATGTAAGGCAAATTTGGATGCAGAATAGCCACTCCTTCCCGGCAATCCTCTGTAACCTGCAATAGAAGAGATACCAACAATGATTCCTTTTCTTTCAATGATATATGGCAAAGCATATTTTGTGCAATATACAGTTCCAAAAAAATTGATGTCCATCACTTTCTTTATTACATCTAATTCTACATCTTTTAATTCTGCCCTCATGCTGATGCCGGCATTATTGATCAGGATATCAATTCCACCAAACATTTTTACCGTCATTTCCATCAATCTGCGGCAATCATTTTCATTACTCACATCTGCAATCATGGTATGCAGGGGAGAAGAAGGATATTCGGATTGCAATTGATATAATTTGTCGTTATTTCTGCCACAAGTGGAAACTTTTGCACCCGCTTCAATCAGCATTTCCACCATTGCTTTCCCGATACCATCAGTGCCGCCTGTAACTACTACTATTTTATTTTTAAAGAATGATGACATGAATATTACTTGATTACGCAAACCTAAACCAAAAAAGAGGAAAGTGATAATCTTATCAATGGATATGCCGGCATTTAATAATGTGGAAAATAGCTTTGAATGATGAATAGTTTTATTTGGGATGTTAGGTCTCAGGTCTTATTTTTGCACCCCATTTCGATTTAACCCGAAATGATTGGCAGATTCCGTAGCTCAGTTGGTAGAGCAATACACTTTTAATGTATGGGCCCTGGGTTCGAGTCCCAGCGGGATCACAGCTTAATCAAGTCTGATTCGTCAGACTTTTTTTTATGCTTTTAAGTTTAAATCGAAATCATTCTTAAAGTATCATAGTATTCAAAATTCAATTTTACAACGTATGGGTCCCCCGATTTGAATCGGGGCGGGATCACAAAAATTAAGTCTGGAACCCCAGACTTTTTTTAATGCAAAGAGTTGGTGCCATAAAAATGGCAAGTTTCGATATTAAAATTACTAATGTATGGCCCCCCGATTTGAATCGGGGCGGGATCACAAGTACGACAGAACATATCTTCAAAAGCCTTCAAAAATCAAGAGTTGAAGGTTTTTCTTTTTATAAATTCAAGCATCTTATTTTCATATTAAATTTCACAAAATGAGCTTCAACACAAGAAATATTATTGCACTTTTTATTTTCTCAACTTTCACAACCTCCTGTTCAAATAATGCAAACAATACTTCAGAAATAAAAAATGATTCAGTTCATACATGTATGACTGTGCCTGCAAGATTTGGAGAACAAAACACAGATTCAACAATAATTTCAAATGGTGATACCTCAGTAACCGGTATGGTTTTTATTCCCGGTGGCGATTTTATGATGGGTGCAGATAATACACAGGCAAGTAGTGATGAATATCCCAAACATGCTGTGCATGTAGATCCGTTCTGGATGGATGAAACAGAAGTAACAAATGCCCAATTCAAAAAATTTATTGATGCAACCGGGTATATAACCATTGCAGAAAGAAAACCAGATTGGGAAGAACTAAAAAAATCCGTTCCTCCCGGTACAGCAAAACCTGCTGATGAACTTTTAGTGCCGGCTTCTTTGGTTTTTAAGCAAACATCTGGTCCGGTCGACCTTCAGGATTTTAATCAGTGGTGGAACTGGGTGCCCGGTGCAGATTGGAAACATCCGGAAGGACCGGGATCCTCCATTAAAGGAAAAGAAAACTATCCTGTAATTCATGTAAGCTGGTACGATGCGATAGCTTATTGTAAATGGGCAGGTAAAAGATTACCAACTGAAGCAGAATGGGAATTTGCTGCCAGGGGAGGGATGATCAATAATATTTATCCCTGGGGAAATGAACATATTAATTCAGGAAAGCCAAAAACAAATAGCTGGGAAGGAAAATTTCCTTATTTAAATGAACAAAAAGATGGGTTCTTAAAGCTGGCACCAGTAAAATCATTTTTACCAAACGGATATAAATTGTATGATATGAGCGGGAATGTATGGGAATGGTGCAGCGACTGGTATGATGCAAATTATTACAAGTCGATTGAAAACAGAACAGCTATCAATCCAAAAGGCCCGTCAAAAAGTTACGATCCTGAAGATCCCTATACTGATAAAAGAAGTTTAAGGGGTGGTAGTTTTTTATGTAATGATAGTTATTGCAGTGGCTATCGTGTGGCACGCAGAATGAAAAGCAGTCCTGATACCGGACTTGAGCATACGGGCTTCCGAAGTGTGAAAGATGTAACCAGTAAATAATTTTTTTTGAAAAAACTCCAATTTAATAAGAAGAATAAATTTATTCCAATTCTTCTTTCATCCTTTGCATCACATTTTTATCGATCATTTTTTGAGCCAGAACGATCATGTTCTTAAATGCCTTTGCATGTGAGATGCCATGGCCAATGATCACTGGCTTGTTCACACCTAAAACAGGCGTTCCTCCATAAATCTCAAAATTGAACCTGTCAAAATATTCGTGCTGAATATTTTTAAGTTGGGCTATATCATAGATTGATTCAGCAAGTTTGAGTATGATATTTCCGGTAAACCCTTCACAAACCATGACATCGGCTTTGTCCATAAACACATCTCTTCCTTCAATATTGCCAATAAAGTTTATATGTTTATTTTCCTTAAGCAGGGGATAAGTTGCCTGGCAAAGAATATTTCCTTTTCCTTCCTCTTCACCAACATTGAGCAATCCCACTTTTGGATTTTCAATTCCAAGAATAGTTTGTGCAAATACAGAACCCATGATCGCAAACTGATTCATTTGTTCAGGCTTGCAATCCGCATTTAACCCAACATCAAGCAGCAATCCTGTTCCACCATTTTCTTTCGGAATGATGGTTGAAATTGTTGGCCTCAAAACACCTTCCAGGGCCTTTATGCTGAATAAGGCACCAACCAACATGGCACCGGTATTACCTGCACTGATAAAAGCATCTGTTTTGCCGCTGGCAAGTAATTGAAACCCTATAGAAATAGAAGATTTTTGTTTTTCTTTTAAAGCTTTTGTCGGATGTTCATGCATGCCAATTACCTGTTCGGCATGAACCACCTCTATCCGGTTTTTTGGAGCCTTGTATTCTGCTAATAATGGATTGATCTTATCCTGGTCACCAACTAATAATAATGTTACAGAATTTTCATCATCCTTAAAAAATTGTACCAATCCTTTCACAGCTTCAAGCGGTGCAAAATCGCCACCCATCATGTCAATTCCGATAGTCATTGAAAGTATAAAATACGATTTCTTTTAAAAATCAAATTCCAAATCCCAAAAGGAATTTCTCCCCATGGAATCTGGAATCTATTAAACGGATCTTAATCCTTTATTTTTTTATAGGCGAATTCTCAGCAACCAGCTTTCCCTTGTAGTAAAGTTTACCTTCACTTACATGGGCACGGTGTCTTACATGAGATTCACCTGTAGTGCTGTCTGTGCTAATTGTAGCAGCTACAGCTTTATAATGTGTTCTTCTTTTGGCACTTCTTTGCTGACTGTGCCTGCGTTTGGGATTTGGCATAACTCAAATTTTATAAATCGAAAATCAGTTGTCTAAATTTTTAAACTTTTCCAATCCTTTCCAGATCGGGTTGTCTTTTTTTTCAGTTTCAGTATTCTCTTCTGGTTCCAGTTTTTTTAATAAGTCCATTGCGGCTTTGTTGCAATAGGGTCCATCCATTTTTTCATGAGCGCATGTTTTTTGCATGGGCAAACTCAGGTTAATGAATTCGTAGATCCAGTTGGCTACGTCCAGGTGACTTTCACTACGGCTGATATAATAAACGTCAGGATCTTCTTCCTGTCCATTCATTAATTCCGGCTCATCTACCATTTTTACGGTAATGTTGAATTCATCCCATAATTCCAGTGGTAAAAAATTATTACAACGATCGCATGTTGTTTCCAGGGCTCCGCCAATTTCAAATTTAAGCATCAAAAAACCTGCTTTCTTATCAAGCTGCAGTTTTACATCTGCTTTACAATTGCGAAAATCCTGTAATTGGAACGCCTCAAAGAACTTATCATCAATTTCATAAACGTATTCATGAATCCCCGGTTTCAATCCCACAAAAGCTATTTCAAACTCTCTTCGGTGGCTCATGGTACTTACTTTTAGCCCGTCTTGATAGTTATCAGGAGCGGGGCGCAAATGTACGGTAATAATCCTTAAGTTTTTATCTGATTTTGAATTATTTTTAACCAAAATCTTATCTTAACACACTCATTTTTAATACTCTTAAAACTAGCTGATTGCAGAATTTTCTAAGTAAAGTATTTGATCGGATAATGAAAACATGGAGCTGGGTACTGTTGATCACTTTAGTAATCCTGATAAAATTTGCATCCACACAACCGTTATGGGTTGAAGAGAACTATGCTACCAACATTTACCCGGCAATTTCAAAAATACAGCGGGGCATTTTTGGCTGGATACCATTTAGTATAGGAGACATTTTTTACGCATTTCTGGTATTAGTCATATTATTCAAAACCGGGCAGCTTATTAGAATTATTTATCAGAAAAAATTTAACAGGGAATTTTTATTGATCGGGTTAAAACAACTGATATTTTTTTTCCTTTTGGTTTATGTTTTATTTTATGGTCTATGGGGTCTTAACTACAGCCGGCCCGGTATTAAATACCAACTGAGCCTGGACATCCAGCCATATACCGCTGAAGATATTGATACATTATCCGGTTTGTTGCAGCAGCGATTAAATTTTTATGCTGAAACAGTGAATGAAAAACAACGGGATAGTTTCAATAAGAAAAAAACTTTATTTGAAAGTGCAACCGAGGCCTATTTGTATGCAGCAAATAGTTTCCCATTTTTAAATTATAATCCACAATCAGTAAAACCTTCCATTTATAGTTATTTAGGTAATTACCTCGGATTCCAGGGGTATTATAATCCGTTTACTGGCGAAGGACAGGTGAATACTACTATTCCATCCGTATTGGAACCCTTTGTAGCTACACATGAAATAGCACACCAGCTTGGATATGCAAAAGAGAACGAGGCAAATTTTGTCGCATTTCTTGCCTGTCGTTTTTATCCATCCAATATTTTCAGGTATTCACTTTATTTTGATCTGTATAATTATTCAATGACGGAATTGTTCAGAAAAGATTCAACAAAAGCCATTGCTTATAAGGAAACATTACATCCGCAAGCCAAAAAAGATTTTAAGGAATTATATGAATTCTTTCAAAAATATAAGAACAATATAGAACCAATTATTGCGCAGCTTTATGGAAGTTATTTACAGGCAAATAACCAGCCGCAAGGGAAAAGATCATACAACCAGGTGGTTGGATTTTTGATAGCATATCATAAAAAATACGGAAAGGAAGCTTTGTGAGTTCTGAGTCTGGAGTCGAAAGTCGATTGACTGACTCTAAATGTCCGGCTAAAACTTATTCTTCCACATCATGCTTTCTACAGGCTTGTCACCCTGTCCACTGTATTTGGCATCCTTCTTTTTATTATAGGTAACTTCTATTTCACCATCCACAGGAAAATAAATCAATTGACCTACCGGCATACCCCTATAAACTTTTACAGGTTGTTTTACGGATATCTCCAATGTCCAGTGTCCGCAAAAACCTACATCACCTTTGCCGGCTGTAGCATGAATATCTATTCCCAATCTTCCGGTAGATGATTTGCCTTCGAGGAAAGGAACATGTGCATGCGTTTCGGTGTATTCCTCAGTTACTGCCAGGTAAAAAATATGCGGATATAAAACAAATCCTTCTTCAGGAATTTCAAAGTAATCGATCTTGTTGTGTTTTTTTGCATCCAGAATATGTTCATTATAGGTTGCCAGCCATTTACCCAGGTGTACATCATACGAATTACTCCCCAGGCATTCCCGGTTATATGGAGCGATTTTAATAGTTCCTTTTTCAATTTCCTCCAGCACACGAAGATCAGAAAGTATCATTTTTTATTTTTTTTTGAATTAAGCAAAAGTAATTCTTATCACCGTTCCTTGCGTCGTTCCAAAGGAACTCCTTCGGAGCACACTTGTACTGCATATCTTTATTCAACTATAAAAAATCTAAACAGAAACAGAGTTCATATTTTTGCAATTATAAATCTAAAATCTGCCTTCCGGAATCTAAAATCATAAATGTGCCGATTTTTTTTCAACATCAAATCAACGAGTCAACAAGGTTGGGTATCTGGAAAATTGAAGAGGGTGAAGAATTCTTCCTGGGAACAGTACCCCATCACAGAAATGTAACACACCCTCACAAAAGATTACAACACCTGGCAGGAAGATTTCTGCTTCAGTTTCTTTTTCCCGGATTTCCCTACGATCTCATTCAGATTGCAGATACCCGGAAACCATATCTGCCGGATGAGCAATACCATTTTTCTATTTCACATTGTGGTGATTATGCGGCAGCCATTGTAAGCAAAGACAACAGGGTGGGGATCGATATTGAGATACCAGTGGAAAAAATTCTGAGAATACAGGATAAGTTTTTATCCGGAGAGGAGAAAAGTCAATGGACAGTAGCGAATATACAATCTGCAAATGAAAATGTTTTAACATGCGGAGGAGTTGGATTGCCAATTGCCAATTGCCAATTGTTGACGCTCCTCTGGTCTGCAAAAGAATCAGTATTTAAATGGTATGGTAACGGGGAAATTGATTTTAAGAAACATATTTTGTTGCAAAATCATAATAAGGAAAATGAATCCATTCATTGTTTATTTGCTAAAAATGATAATGAGCTGATAATTCATTACCGGCAATTTGAACACCTGGTACTGACCTGGGTAATAAGCTGAAAAATTTATTACCTTCCATTTCCTGCAAATCTTATCTTGCCAGTTACAATTATTTGAAACATGGAGATTATTTTTTTAGTTACTGGATTTATTTTAGGCGCATTTGCAACCTGGTTCTATGCCAAAAGCAAGTTTGCCAAATCGGAAGGCATACAACTCAAAGATCTCGAATCCGGGTATGTTCAAAAATCCATATTTGATCAGCTCAATGCAGAAAATAAAGAAAAGAATAAGGAAATAAATTTATTGAACTCCAGGCTGGCACAGTTTGAAGAGAAATCAAAAGGTCTGGAAGAAAGGATAGAGAATCATAAAAACGAAATAACAGACCTCCAGGAAAAAATGAGACTGGAATTTAAAAATTTGTCAAACCAGATATTTGAAGAGAAGAGTACTAAGTTTCTGGAGCTTAACGAAAAAAAAGTGTTTGACATTTTAAATCCCCTGAAAGAAAGAATTCAGGATTTTGAAAAAAAAGTAGATGAAACCTATAAAGAAGAAAACCGGGAAAGAATATCGCTGAAAAAAGAACTGGAAATTATTGTCAGGTTAAACCAGCAGGTAAGTGAAGACACGATGAAGCTGACAAATGCACTGAAAGGCGATAAAAAAATGCAGGGAGATTGGGGAGAGATTCAACTGGAACTGATCCTGACCCGGGCCGGTCTTGAAAAAGATATTCATTACCGTAAACAGGAAAATTTCAAAGACGAAGACGGCAGCAATCAGCGACCCGATTATGTTATTAATCTTCCGGAAGAAAAAAATTTAATTGTGGATTCCAAAGTGTCATTAATTGCCTATGAGCAGTTTTTCAATGAAGAAGACGAAAAGAAAAAAGAGAATTTTTCAAAAATTCATTTGCAAAACATCAATAAACACATCAATGATCTGGGAGGAAAAAATTATCAGAATTTATATGGGATAAATCCGCCGGATTATGTTTTGTTATTTGTACCAATAGAACCGGCTTTATACATTGCTTTAAAAGAAGATCAAAAATTATTTGAAAAGGCATTGGACAGGAACATAGTTCTGGTATCTACTTCAACCTTACTGGCTACTTTGAGAACCATTTCCTATATCTGGAAGCAGGACAATCAGAAGAAAAATGTAGTGGAAATAGCCAGGGAAAGCGGGGCACTCTATGATAAGTTTGTTGGCTTCATGGAAAACCTGATTGACCTGGGAAGAAAAATTGATGGTGTTAAAACAGATTATTCTGAAGCCATGGCCAAACTATTTGAATCACGGCAAAAAGGAGCAACTATTATTGGCAGAATTGAACGTATTAAAAAACTGGGCGCCGATACCAGTAAATCGCTTCCTCAAAATATTCTTGACAGAATAGATGAGGATGATTCCTCAGAATAGAGGAGCATATCGTGAAAAATTATCAATTCTATTCCATATAAACGAATTCAAATCTATTAGTTTTATCAACTGAATAATAAAAAGGCCGGACTAAATGTCCGGCCTTCTAAAATCTCAAAGTCTCTTTAACCGTCTGATAGTTATTTTTAATTAATGTTGACAGTGTAACGGCTCAACATCCCATATTTTGTAGTATAAGAATTATCTGTTGTACCTACGGATACAAAATAAGATCCTGCCTGTAAAGTTGTGGTAGCACTTAAAACATTTGGATCATTTACTGTTAAAAGTAATGTGCCATGGCTATTATAAATGTTTAATACAAGATCAAGATTTCCTCCTTCATTATTGATGCCAACGTTCTGTGGAATTGCTGATATATTTTTTGAGCTGGAAATATTGACTGCGAAAAAGTCAATATCGCTGCTGCTGTTTATCAAGCCGTCTAATGATGTACTAAGTGAAGCTGCATTTGATGTTGTGTTTGAATAATCATCATTTATCAGGCTAACCACCCCGGCAATAATAGCTATATCATTTTGATAACTGGTAGAAGAAGAAGAACTGGTTCCATTATGCCAGAGGGATAAATTACGGTTATATGATACACCCATGATTGGGGCCCAGCCAATTTCGCCAACACCCTGGCCGGGATTATATTCAGCAATCTTTGTACCATTCTCATCATAAACTGACTGGTGTCTTAAACCCAGAGTGTGACCAGCTTCATGAGAGCCGGCTTCAGCTATTTTTTTTACATTATATCCCAATAAAGAAGAGAACACAAAACATGGTGTATCATCTCCCCAGGTAAATGAATTGATATAAGCAACTCCACCTGCCTGGCCAAACCATTCCCAGCTTTCCGTAAAAATCACTCTCATCCTTTTATAAGGATTTGCGTTATTATAAACATTCTCATCTGTGGTGATCACAATATTAAACGGGCTGAAGTCTGTGGCAATTCTCTGGAAAACTATTGCCTGCTCTGCTTCTGTTAAATTGGCCGGTAAGCAATTGATATCTCCATCATAATTCCAGGAAGTATTGGAAACAAGATGACCATTAAAATCCAGCAGGATAACACTGGCTGCTACAGTTGTAGTGGTTCCATTACCACCTTTAGTAGTAGGTTTGCCTTTTGCCGCATCATAATTGATGGGAGGCCTTTTACTCATATTGAATTCAGAAATATTGAAACTACAGATTTCTTTTTCTCCATTAACAACTATCGGGGGTTGCGCTATCTTATCAAGTGATTTTTGACAAGAGAATAAAAAAATTACGCATACAATGTACAGGTACTTCATAGGGTGACTATTTTGGATTTTACAAAATCGAATTACAGGATATAAACTACAAAAACGGAATATTATTTTTGAGGTGTAAAATAATTTTTCGAACTAAGTATTTCCCTAATAGAAGATGAATGGTTTCATAAGAAAACTTACCATATCAACTAAGGCTAAACCTCAATTGGTTATACTTATTTTAAGAAGTTATTTATTAAACGTATAGTTTTTGTACTAAGCAAAAAATCTAAGTAAAAAATCAGATCAATTCGGATATTTTTTTGCCAGGCTTGTGCGGATTAATATTACTTGATGAAAGCAATAAAGTTGTAGTAAAACAAAAAATGCAGAGTTTGAATTTTTGTATTTAAAAGTGCCCGGGACCGGATTCCCTGCCTGCGTGACGCATTCAGGCAGGGAACCCGCATAAAAAAAGTCAACAATAAAAATTGTTAACCATTAAAAAGTGCCCGGGACCGGATTCGAACCAGCACACCGTTTCCAGTGCTACCACCTCAAGGTAGTGCGTCTACCAATTTCGCCACCCGGGCATGAAAAAAGTTCCAAAAGTTCATTAGTTCACCAGTTTAATTTCCACTGATGTCTCTAAAAACAAATCAGGATTGCAAATATAGTTCATAGGCTGAAAAAATATATCTCTTTCTATGTAAACCTGTATCGTATCGGAAAGTACTTGTAAACTGTTAGATTTTAAACTATTTCTTCAACACAATCCTGAATGTAGTTCCTTTTCCGGGTTCTGAATTTTTTATAAAGATTTCTCCACGATGGTATTGTTCAATTATTCTTTTGGAAAGGCTAAGCCCAAGGCCCCAGCCTCTTTTTTTAGTGGTGAACCCTGGTTTAAAAATTTTGCGATGATTTTGACGGGCAATCCCTTTACCGGTATCAGCTATGTCTATATAAATATGTTCATGCTGATTTATTATTGAAACAGTGAATGAAAAACAACGGGATAGTTTCAATAAGAAAAAAACTTTATTT
>CAZOOT010000031.1:0-27215 GCA_964581455.1 uncultured Chitinophaga sp.
TTATAAACTAACACATAAAACCAAGTGGAAAAGCGATGACCTCATTATTGAAGCTATAAGTAAATGGGTGATATTTTGGTTCTTCCTCGGAGCCTGCATTTATATACTACCAGCTTTTATTGAAGCTTTTTCTATAAGCAGGGGTAATGGGGTTTTGATTGAAAATTTTATTGGAGCTCTTTATATATTTTCCGTAACTCTTGCTATTGCAAGGGTTGTGTCTGGCATGATTGATATAAGATCAAAGTATGAGGATAGTGAATCAGCTTCATCGTCTATTTTGGGTCACATTGTCAGAGCAATTATATATTGTCTGGGTTTAATATTTATCCTGCACAATTTTGGAATAGCCATAGCTCCTCTTGTTACCGCACTTGGAGTTGGAGGACTGGCAGTAGCTTTGGCCCTTCAGTCTACATTATCAAACCTGTTTGCCGGCCTGCAGATCATTGCCTCCGGGAAAATAAATATTGGTGATTTTGTTCAACTGGAAACCGGACAGAAAGGATTTATCAGGGATATTACATGGAGAAATACTGCTATTGAAACAGCGCAAAACAATTTTATCATCGTACCCAACAGCAAAATGGCTGATTCAATTGTTGAAAATTTCTTCCTGGTTAATAAAGAGATTACGTTTAATGTTTTAGTTGGAGTCGGCTATGAAAGTAACCTGGATAAAGTGGAAAAAGTTTCTATTGAAGTTGCAAAAGAAATCCTGGATAAGGCAGATGGAGGTGTTAAAGAGTTTCAGCCATTTGTCAGGTTTTATAATTTTGGTGATAGTAGTATTGATCTGAAAATATTTCTACGGGTAACAGAATATGCCAACCAGTTTATGATTACTTCAGAATTTATCAAGGCTTTACAAAAAAGATTCAAAGAAGAAGGAATCAATATTCCATTCCCGATCAGAACTGTACATTTGAATAAGTAAACCTGGTGATTGATTAAACTATTGTAACATTTAAAGTGGGTTATGAAAGAAAAAGAAGTCATACTGGTAAATGAGAAGGACGAAGAGATTGGCAGGATGAATAAATTTGAAGCCCATAATAAAGGACTTCTTCACAGGGCTTTCAGCATTTTTATACTTAACAGGAAAGGAGAAATGCTTTTACAAAAAAGAGCTGATTCAAAATATCATAATGGTGGAATGTGGACCAACACTTGTTGTAGTCACCCAGGCCCCGGTGAAGAAATAATGAAATCAGCTTTAAAAAGGCTGAAAGAAGAGATGGGATTCCAGGTTCCTTTAATAAAATTATTTGAATTTACTTACAGGGCAGAATTTCAAAATGGGCTAATTGAACATGAATTAGACCATGTATTTGTTGGTGAGTATAATGGACTAATTACAGTAGATAAGCATGAAATAAGCGATTACTGTTTTAAAGATATAATTGAAATAAAAGATTCACTCAAAAGTCATCCACATAAATTCACCATCTGGTTTCAGCTGGCTTTCCCGAAAATCGAAAAGTGGT
Source organism: uncultured Chitinophaga sp. (assembly GCA_964581455.1). Taxonomy (GTDB): domain Bacteria; phylum Bacteroidota; class Bacteroidia; order Chitinophagales; family Chitinophagaceae; genus VBAS01. The sequence continues at coordinate 1,488 of CAZOOT010000031.1, forward strand.
GGGCATCAACTTATCCTCTTTTATCTCCCCGGAACTGATTTTCGTTGCAAAAATTATATACACATCTCAATGCCAACTCTGGCAACCGACTAATCAGAATTTGTACTGCGGTACATGGTCCTTACAATCCTCCTCAATCATTTAATCAAACCTGATTTAAAGTCCTTAGTTCTGTCTCCGTCCTCTTCTGTTTTTAATTTCCTTTTAATTTCCTTTTAATCGATGTTCAATATCTAATTTGCATCTTGTACCAAGAGAGTTTGTGTCTAATAATTTTGAATAATTGCATTTTTAATTAAAGAAAAAATAAGTTTATGGATGAGTTCCTGGATAAATGGCTTTTTAATGATTCCATTGGCAAAATAGTAGCCCTTATTATAGGGATCATTCTGATTTGGCTTTTAGTTAAGTTAATTCAGAAGAAAGCTGTAAAACTTATCAATGACAATGACCAGAAGTATAAGGCAAAAAAGCTTTCGGTAGTATTGGGATATGTGCTTACTATTATACTTGCTGTAATCATTTACAGTAATAAACTTGGTGGATTTACAGTTGCCCTTGGTGTTGCAGGTGCCGGAATTGCTTTTGCCTTACAGGAAGTAATTGCCAGTGTAGCTGGTTGGATGGCCATTATGTTTGGTGGATTTTTTAAAACCGGGGACAGGGTACAGCTTGGTGGGATCAAAGGCGATGTAATTGATATTGGCGTTTTGAGAACTACACTAATGGAAACCGGGCAATGGGTAGATGGAGATCTATATAATGGCAGAATTGTACTGATTGCCAACAGTTTTGTTTTTAAGGAACCTGTATTTAATTATTCCGGGGATTTTCCTTTTTTATGGGATGAAGTAAAGATCCCTGTTCAATATGGCTCAGATTATGTAGCCACCAAAGAACTTTTTACAAAAATTGCTGTTGAAGTTGCCGGAGACCTGACACAGCAGTCGAGAGAAAAATGGAGTGAGTTGGTGGATAAATATCTGTTGGAAAATGCACAGACTGAACCGATGGTAACTTTAATGGCAAATGATAATTGGGTAGAATTCACCATCAGGTACGTGGTGAATTATAAAAAAAGAAGATTAACTAAAAATGAACTTTTCTTAAAGATATTGACTGAAGCTGAAAAAGCACCGTTCAATATTAAGTTTGCTTCAGCTACATTCCACATTGTTGATGTACCGGATTTAAATATTAAAATGAAAAATTAAATTATTTAATAATAAAAAGAAAAATGAAAAAGATAAAACTATTTACAATTGCTCTATTTCTCATTATTGGTGCCAGTGCTCAAACTTACAGGATCGACACGAGTGAAATTAGTTTTGAGAATAAACTGAGAGCATGTTTTGCTGTAACTTATGATGCTCCATCCAAGACAACTAAATCAGCATGGGCAGATTTCTTAAAAAAGAATTATAAAATTAAAGTCAAAGGCATTGGCTTATTTGCCAATAAAGACATAATTGATGCAGAAGATGTGACTATTAGTGCAATTTCTGATAAAAGGTCAAATATATATGCGAGAGTAATCGATATGGGAACAGGTTCTGAGTTGAAATTCTTCATGTCATTCGGGTATGATTTCTTTGTCGGACCACAGGAATATCCGAAAGAATTTAGCGGTATGAAAGAACTGTTGAATGATTTTAGTGTGGATTTTCTGAATGATTATTATGCAGATGAAGCTTCAAGCCTGACAAAAAAGGTTAATTCTCTTGAGAAGGATATTAAATCAAATAACAGATCAATTGCTAAAAACAGCAAAAAAGCAAGAAAAGAGTCTGATGCAGTTGCTTCCGGCCTGGAGGCAAAAAATAATTCCTTAATGCTGGAAATAGAACAAATGAATCGGGAAATAAAAGATATCAGAATGGAATTGGAACAGATAAAAATAAAGCAAGGTGGAATAACTAGAAATTAAAAGCCTGCAGCAATATAAGTTTGACTTTTTTAAAATCAATTACATAATTCCTTTCTGGTGAAATAAACTTTCAATTGAAAGGATTTATATTTTAATTTAGAACGATATATGGCCACTCTTCTAAAAGGAAAAGCAAAATTTGGAACCGCCCCGGTTTTTCTAACAGCGATCTCTACCATTCTTGGTGCGGTTATGTTTTTGCGATTTGGATTTGCTGTAGGCAGTGTCGGCTTTTGGGGCACTTTACTCATCATAATTATTGGCCATGTTGTTACCATTTCCACTGCAATGGCGCTGGCAGAACTTGCCACCAACCAGAAAGTAGAAGGAGGAGGTGAGTATTTTATTATTTCACGTTCATTTGGTATTAATATAGGAGCTGCTATTGGTATTACTCTTTATTTGTCGCAGGCCATCAGTGTCGCTTTTTATGTCATTGCTTTTGCCGAAGCCTTTGATGTTATAAAACCATTTATAGAAGCAAAGTTCGGATTGATCATTTCTGATAATCGGGTGTTCAGCATACCTGCTCTTTTATTATTAATTACACTAATGATCAAAAAAGGAGCGGACCTTGGAGTAAAAGCCCTGTATTTTGTTGTCGCCATACTTTTTTTATCACTGATTTTTTTCTTTTTAGGTGATACCAGTTATCAACCTGCTATTTCAGAATTGAATATTGAGAAAAAAATACAAGCAACACCAGAATTATTTTTTGTATTTGCAATTATTTTTCCTGCTTTCACGGGTATGACAGCAGGAGTTGGTTTATCAGGAGATTTAAAAGATCCAAAAAGGTCCATTCCAATCGGCACATTGGCTGCTACAATTTGCGGAATGATCGTTTATGTTTTTATAGCATGGAAACTTGCCAATTCTGCTTCACCTGAGGATTTGGTCAACGATCAACTTATCATGAGTAAGATTGCTTTATGGGGGCCTATCATTCCCATAGGATTGGCGGCAGCCACTATTTCATCAGCATTGGGATCATTTATGGTAGCTCCACGAACCCTGCAAGCATTAGGAGGTGACAGAATTTTTCCAGGAAGAGGATTGAATTACTGGTTCTCCCGCGGCAAAGCAGTTTCAAACGAACCACGCAATGCCACCTTGGTTACAAGTGTGATCGCTTTGATATTTGTATTAATGGGTGATGTAAATGCCGTGGCAAAAATTATTTCCATGTTCTTCATGGTAACCTATGGTTCCTTGTGCCTCATATCATTTCTCCAGCATTTTTCTGCTGATCCTTCATACAGGCCATCTTTTAAATCTAAATGGTATTTATCGCTTTTAGGGGCTATACTCTGTATTTATTTGATGTTTAAAATGAACCCGGGTTATGCACTAGGAGCTATTATCGTCATGGTTTTATTATACCTGTACCTGAGTTATTATAATGAACATGAAGCCGGACTTGCAAATATATTTCGTGGGGTAATATTCCAGGCGACCAGGCAATTACAGGTTTTTTTACAAAAATCTCAAAAGGATTCAAAAGAAGAAAGCTGGCGACCTTCGGTTATTTGTTTATCGCCGGATTCATTCAAAAGAATGTCAGCTTTTTTTATGATGAGGTGGATTTCGCACCGTTACGGGTTTGGCACCTATATCCATTTTATAAAAGGATATTATTCAAATGAATTAAAAAAGGCAGCAGATAGATCTCTGTCTAAACTGATAAAGATGACGGATGAAACGAAGAGCAATATTTTCCTGGATACAATTATCAGCCCATCAAATACCAATGCAATTGTTCAGGCTCTTCAGGCACCCAGTATATCAGGTAAAGACAATAATATGCTGCTCTTTGAATTTAAAAAAGGAGAAAATGAATGGCTGGAAGATATTATAGATAACCAGAACCTGATCACTACTGCGGGTTTTGACCTCTGTATTCTTGCAAGTTCAGACAAGGGTTTTGGTATAAAAAAGGAAATTCATATATGGCTGACACAAGACGATTATGACAATGGCAGCCTGATGATATTGTTATCATATATAATTCTGGGACACCCCGAATGGAAGGATGGAGAAATAAAGATTTATGCACTTTATTCAAGTGAGAATGCAAAAACTGAGAAAGAACATTTATTAAAACTTACAGAAACTGGTCGCTTACCTATTTCTGCAAAAAATATAAATATAGTAGTACTTGAAGAGGGTACATTAAAGAAAAACACGATCAATCAATATTCAAAATATGCAGATCTAACAGTGATCGGGTTTCATAATAGTTTATTACATACAAAAGGAAAAGAGTTATTTGAAGGGTACGATGGCATCGGTAATATTTTATTTATAAGTACACTAACACAAAAAGAGATTAAATAAAATCTGATTTATTTTAAAAGGATATTATGCCCGGCAAGTGATAGTTCCTGCCAACTTAATTTTTATAAGCAAAGGAAAACTATTGAGAAGCACTAACTTCTTTTAATTGGTTTTTAATACAGTTTTAATTTAATATTAGTTTCCCCTTGCTATTTTGTAACTTACAAAACCTGCTTCAGAATGGATAATGATTAAGTGGAACTACTCCAAAGAAATCCTTTGGGACGACGTAGTAGCACAAAAGTCAAAAAATAGGAAGTTGGGAAAATCAAAAATAAATTTATGGAAAATGCAATAATTGATGTCAGAAATCTAACTATAGAGGATTACCAGACCCTGAAAGATTCAATGGTACAGGCATACTCAAGCTTGGGCGGGCAGTATTGGAAAGAAGAAACTATGCAAAGATTGATCAGCAAATTTCCTGGTGGACAAATTGTTATTACTGTTGATGGGAAGGTTGTAGGCTGTGCATTATCTATCATTGTCAATTATGACAAGTTTGGAGATAAACATACTTACAGGGATATCACCGGGAATTTTAGTTTTGACACACACGATAAAAAAGGAGACACTCTTTATGGCATTGAAGTATTTGTGCATCCGGAATTCAGAGGTATGCGTTTGGCCAGGAGGTTATATGACGCCAGAAAAACACTTTGCGAACGACTCAATCTGAAAATGATCATTGCTGGTGGTCGTATTCCCAAGTATGGAATGTATGCGGAAACTTTGACGCCAAAAGAATATATCGATAAAGTAAAAAAGAGAGAAATTTATGATCCCACTCTTACCTTTCAGATATCCAATGATTTTCAGGTAAAGAAGATTATCAGAAATTATTTACCTGAGGATAATGAAAGCAAAGGGTATGCTACTTTACTAATCTGGCATAATGTGCATCATGATTCTGAAAAAAGTGTTTTACTCCGGAAAAAAGATATAGTAAGGATCGGTCTTGTTCAATGGCAGATGCGACCTTATTTAAAAACCGAAGATTTGCTGATGCAGGTTGAGTATTTTGTGGATGCTGTAAGCGATTATGAATCGGATTTTATTTTATTCCCGGAATTATTTAATGCCCCGTTGATGGGTAAATTTAACGACATGGATACCCGTCATGCAATTAAGGAGCTGGCAAATTTTACAGAACCCATTGTTGATGCAATGAGTAAAATGGCCGTTTCTTATAACGTAAATATTATTGCAGGCAGCATGCCGGAAGTCAGGGATGGTAAAGTATATAATGTTTCCTATATATTACAAAGAAGTGGCAAAGTAGATAGTATTTCTAAAATACATATCACACCATCAGAAGAGTATGATTGGCATATACAGGGTGGTGATGAAATAAAAGTAATAGAAACAGATGCAGCCAGAATCGGTGTTCAGATCTGTTATGATGTAGAGTTTCCGGAAATGACCAGGAAACTTGCCGAAGAAGGCATGCAGATCCTGTTTGTTCCCTTTTTAACGGATACTCAAAATGCATATAACCGGGTCCGGTTTTGTGCCCAGGCAAGGGCTATCGAAAACGAATGTTATGTTGCTATTGCGGGTAATGTTGGTAACCTTCCGAAAGTGACCAACATGGATCTTCAATTTGCACAATCAGCAGTTCTGACTCCGTCAGATTTTGCTTTTCCGGTAAATGGAATAAAAGCGGAAGCAACTCCTAACACTGAGATGATCGTAGTAAGTGATGTGGATCTGTCTTATTTAACCGACTTGCATAATTATGGTAGTGTACAGACTTTAAAAGACAGGCGTTTGGATTTGTACAAACTAAGCTTTCCAGAAAAAGAAATTTTAGCCCCTGAAAAAACCCCTGAAGTAACCCCGGCGATATTAACTTCAAAAAACTAAATTTGGAAAACGTGATTTAACATGAACTGGCTTCAGCGAATCTTTAATATAAAGGACGGAACTGATTATTCAAATACAGCCAATACTATAGAAGAAGGTATAAACATTAAAGGGACAAATGTCTGGTTGATGATTTGTTCAGCTCTTTTAGCTTCGATAGGTTTAGATATTAATTCTACTGCAGTGATCATCGGGGCAATGTTAATCTCTCCTTTAATGTCACCAATATTGGGAGTAGGTTTTTCGGTAGGTGTTCAGAACAGGGAATTGTTTATCCGTTCATCGATTAACCTGGCTTACGGTACTCTTTTCAGTTTATTAACTGCTTTTATTTACTTTCTCATAACTCCATTAGGAGAGCCAACTTCTGAAATTTTAGCCAGAACTCAGCCAACAGTGTTAGACATTGGAATTGCTTTTTTTGGCGGAGTTGCAGGCATTGTATCGGGATCCAGGATCCAAAAAACGATTGCTCTGCCGGGTGTAGCCATTGCTACAGCATTAATGCCTCCTGTTTGTGCAGCTGGTTTCGGATTGGCAACAGGCAGATGGGAAATATTCGGGGGTGCATTTTATTTATTTTTTATAAATGCAGCTTTTATTTCCCTCTCAACCTACCTGATCGTAAAACTTCTTCGTTTTCCGGTAAAAGATTATATAAACAAGCAAAAGCAACGACGTGTGGCCCGTGCCGCATTTTTTGTTTTGTTTTTGGTCAGCATTCCAAGTTTTTTGTTTTTGTATTCAGTATACCAAAAAAATAAAACCAGGCAGGAAATTCAGAGTGAGATCATTAATGTTTTTCAAGATCAGGGTAACGAAATTCTGAAATGGGAAACAGTAGACCAGGATTCTATCCAATTAATCAAAGCATTTTTTTCAGGAAAACCGGTTTCAGAAGCCGACAATAGCTCATTTAATAGTAAATTAAAGGAGCTTGGATTAACAAAATACAGGATTCAGTTTTTCAGAATGAATATGACAAAAAGCGAAATGGATAAAATAAGTACGGATATGATGGGAAATATTATGAAAAATATTGAATTGCAGAATAACCGGCTAATGGATTCGCTTCAGCGATTATATAGAAATATTGATGAAGGATTGATATTTGAAGAAGTAAGAGCTTTTTATCCTAATGTTTCTGCACTGGGAATTGGTTCCATTGAAATGAAAAGCCTTCAAAAAGCAGATACGGTATGGGCCGCTTATCTCCAATGGGATTCGCTTTCAGATAATATAAATAAGGATAATGCTGTAATAAGTATTAGAAAATACCTGAACAGGCGGTTGAATACAGATACTGTTTGGGTACAACAATCAAATCAAATCAAATAAAAAAATCAGATAATGAATGATTTCTGGAAACAAATAATATTTCAAATAGGAGATTTTACATTAACCCCGGCTAAGATAGGTGGTGTGTTACTGGTTTTATTCATAACCTGGATATTGTTATTAATATTCTGGCGAATAACACTTAACAAAACTGACCTGAGTGTAAGTGAAAAAGCCAGGCGGATATCGTTATATCTTCTGGTAAAATATTTTCTCTGGGTAAGTTCTTTTTCTATTTGTATTACAATCCTGGGTTTTAAATTAACCCTTCTTTTAGCCGGATCTGCCGCCTTGCTCGTGGGTATTGGGTTCGGACTGCAAAATATTTTCAGTGACCTGATTTCAGGATTATTTATGCTCTTTGAAAGAAAGGTAAAAGTGGGAGATATAATGGAAGTGGATAATATTGTCGGAAGAGTACATGAAATAAATCTCCGGACATCTACTTTAATTACCAGGGATGGTTTTAATATCATTGTACCGAATCATAAATTTATTACTGAGAATGTAGTTAACTGGAGTCACCAGACATTTGACCGGAGGTTCCAGGTAGAAGTGGGAGTAAGTTATCATAGTGATGTGGACCTGGTTACTAAAGTAATACTCCAATGCACCGAGGATCAGAAGGAATTGATTAAAGACGATAACCATAAACCCTATGTCCGGTTTCAAAATTTTGGCGACAGCTCATTGTTGTTTTGTCTCATGTTCTGGACAAATGATATTTTTCATGCTGAGCAGGTTAAAAGTGAATTACGCTTTAAAATATTTAAAGCCTTCAGGGAAAACAAGATCACGATACCTTTCCCGCAGCGGGATGTACATATTATTCAGCCATGATTAATCGAGTTCTGAAAAGAAATTAAAAAAGCAGCCAATCGGCTGCTTTTTTAATAAAATGTTCAGTTACTATTAGTTCATTTTTTCCACCACTTTAGTCAGCGGAACTTCCATTTGCAGATCTTTGATCCACTTATCACGAAGTTCAATACTGTCAAACATTGTACTGGTTCCCACTATCTGACCGTTTGTGCTTTTCACATTAAAAAAGTGTTTTCCATTTGCACTTTCCTTTTTCTCTATACCTGTAGTAAGTGGCAAGTTTTTCTTTACGGATTCTATCCCGTTCATCACACTTTCTTTCTGCTTGTAACCCTCGCTTGATAATAGGATTTTTCCGGTAGTATCCACCAGTCTAAAATATAATTCACTGTTGTTGTCTTTATATACTTCAAAATTCATAATTGTAAAAGTTTTTTTATAGTTTAAAAAATTGTCTGGCCAGCCTTCAATGTTATTTGTAATTGTTGGAGGGAAAAATATACAATTTAATTACTTCAATACGAGTATATGAATCTTATATTAAAATCTGGTTAAAAGGAAATTAATCTTTCGGGGAAATTCACTTTTCTATTTCTGCAATTCTTATTAAATGGTCGCTACCCCTTTTCGTTTTTTCAAATAAAGAAATATGGATTGATTTTTTGGGCAGGTAAAAATCAAGACGGAACCAAAAAAAGTATAAAAATATCAAAAATTGAAGCCTAATTGTTTATGTTGCAAAGCAAAGGGTTTCAGGTATTTTTGTCTTTATGCCGGTTATCGACTCCTATATATTTATAATAGCTGCCTGCCTGCTGGTTATATTTTCTTATTTATTTAACCTGATTTCAAGCAGAACGGGTATTCCTTCAGTATTATTATTATTATTAGGAGGTATTGCCGTCAGAGAGCTGCTGATTTACTACAATATCGCAATGGCCATACCGGCACAAACGGTGGAACTGTTCGGCATTCTTGGATTGATTATGATTGTGCTGGAAGCGGGTCTTGATCTGAGTGTAAGCCGGAAAAAATTAAAGCTTATCAGGAATGCCTTTTTATCAGCTTTAATCATATTCACTTTATCAGCCGCAGCTTGCTCTGCATTATTGTTTTATTATCTGAAAGAAGAATATTTGCATTGCTTAATTTATGCCATCCCGATTTCTGTTGTGAGCAGCGCAATAGTTATTCCCAGTATATCTCATTTGGAAGAGACAAAAAAAGAATTCCTGGTTTATGAAACTTCCTTTTCTGATATTATTGGCCTCATTTTATTTAACTACATGATTGCCGGTAACCTGTTGAAAGCAGGAAATATTGCAAAATTTTTTGGATCTATGGCCCTGGCTATTGTGTTGAGTGTGGTTTTATCTCTGCTGGTTTTATTTATCCTTACAAGAATTAAAACCAAAATCAGGTTTTTCCTGGTTTTTGCCATGTTGATATTTTTATATGCCGGTGGCAAGATGCTTCATCTTCCTGCATTATTTATTATTCTGCTTTTTGGCCTGGTGGTGAGTAACTGGCAATTGACTCCTTTTCATCGTTTTTACCGATGGGTCTCCTTCCGCCAGGTAGATGATGTAGGACATTTATTACATTCTTTAACTGCTGAAACAAGTTTTCTGATCAGAACTTTTTTCTTTTTTGTTTTTGGTTTAACGATTGATATTCGCTTATTGCTGGATCAGGAAGTAGTACTTGCAGGCGGTTCCATCATTCTGTTGCTTTTTGTAATACGATTTATATATCTGAAGTTTTTTCTTCATGCACATATTTTCCCCGAACTGTTTTTCATGCCCCGCGGGTTAATCACAATACTTTTATTTTATAGCATTCCCCAGGCATATAAATTATCACGTTTTAACGAAGGCATTTTATTTTTCGTGATTTTGGTAACCAGTGTTATTATGATGTTTGGCTCTATTGCTTATGGCAGACCTAAATTGGAAAATATCAGCGATGAAGTACCGGTAACTGAAAGCAATAATTAGCGTATGGAAGAAATAAAAATCTTATTGATTGAGGATGAAAAGAAGATTGCAGATACCCTGTCCAAAGGTTTAAAGGAGCTGGATTATCATGTAGAAACAGCATATGATGGTAAAATTGGATTAAGACTTTTTGAGTCAGGAAACTTTAATCTACTGATAACAGATATTAATTTGCCTGGCATCAATGGGTACGACTTATGTAAAACCATAAGGAGCAGAAATGAACATGTACCTATAATAATGCTGACAGCATTGAGTGCTACCGATGATAAGATAGAAGGCTTTGATGCAGGAGCAGATGATTACCTGGTAAAGCCCTTTGAATTCAAAGAACTATTGGTTCGGATAAGAGCTTTATTGAAACGTACCATGAATCAGCAGCTGCCCAGTGGCAATGTGCTTAAAGTTGCAGACCTGGAGTTGAATGTGGACAGCAAGGAAGTATACCGGGCAGGAACCCTTATCAATCTGACTGCAAAGGAATTTCAGTTATTGGAATATTTTATGCGAAACAGGAACAGGGTAGTTTCCAGGGCTGATATTGCTGAACGTGTTTGGGATCTTGATTTTGATACCAAGACCAATGTGATAGATGTGTATGTAAATTTTCTAAGAAAAAAAATGGATAAAAATTTTGAGCCCAAATTAATTCATACACAAGTGGGTATGGGTTATGTAATGAAAGAGGGTTAAGAGACATGAGTTCCAAAATTAAAATAGCATTAATTTTTACTTTATTGGTTACAATTACGCTTGCAGTTTTAAGCCTGCTGGTTTTTTATTTTACTTCTAAAGAACGGGCAAAAACTTTCGGCGAAAGGCTTCAGAACAGAGTTTTGAGTACTGCCAGGGTTTATGCAGGCATTGAAGACAGCAACTTTTCAATATTAAGAAAAATGGATGCAGGAGCTGTAGCATCTTTGTATAATAAAAGTGTTACAATTACCGGGTATAATGACTCGCATGATTATTTGTATGCAGATCAGCCGGGGGATACGCTTTACCTGAACAGGGCAATTATTGAAAAAGTTAAAACCCGGGACAAATATTTTTTTGATTACGGAAGCAAGAAAGCATTCGCTGTTCATTTTACTGAAAACAATAAAAATATTATTGTTGCTATAGCAGCAGATGATTTAGATGGTCAGGAGTTTCTTGGTTTTTTGAAAAATACATTGTGGCTTGCTCTTTTAATTGCCGCACTTCTTTCTTTTACTACCGGATATATTTTTGCAACAGGCCTTCTCAGGCCAATCACACGGATCACCATGGAGGTCAACCTGATCACCGCAAAAAACATATCGAAACGGATAAATATCAATCATAAAAATGATGAATTATCTAAACTTGTACAAACATTTAATAATCTGCTGGACCACCTGCAGGATTCTTTTGCCATACAAAGACGGTTTATTTCCAATGCATCACATGAATTATCTACTCCTTTAACTTCTGTTTCAAGCCAGCTGGAAGTTGCCATGCAAAAGGACAGAAACCCGGAAGATTACCGGGAGGTAATTCAAAGTGTGTATGAGGATGTAAAAGGCCTGCAGCATTTAACCCGCAGTTTACTGGATATTGCAAAGACCGGATCACAGGGAAGCATTGAACTTGCGGAAGTAAGACTCGATGAAATTTTGTTTAGAGTAGTCTCTGATGTAAAAAAGCAAAATAAAGGTTATAAAAGCACTTTAAACTTTGATCTTTTTCCTGAAGATGAAAAACAACTTACGGTGTTTGGGAATGCCAATTTACTTTACATTGCGCTAAAGAATATTGTAGAAAACGGATGTAAATATTCAGATAATCACCAGTCTGCCATTACTGTATATTTCAATGAATCAGTTATAGAAATAAAAGTGGCTAATAAAGGCGATATTATCTCTGAAGCAGATATACAGAATATATTTCAACCTTTTTTTCGTACAGATACTGCTCAAAATAAGCCTGGCTTTGGCCTTGGGCTCACACTCACCAAAAGGATCCTTTCTCTGCATAAAGGAACAATAAGTGTAGAATCTAACCTTGATAAAGGCACAATATTTACCATCAGCCTTTCAAATATATTATCCTGATTTCACACAACCTGATTCTTTTAATCAGATTTTAATTTCAGCTTAATCGCTCTTTTAATACCCGGCTTTATTATTGTATCCTACAGCTAATACAGAAGGATGCAGAAATTATTCAATAAAATATTGGTTCCGGTCGATTTTACTTCTCACTCAAAAAAAGCAGTAGAAAGAGCGGTTGATATTGCAAAACTCTATAATTGCAGCATTCATCTCTTACATGTGGTTACCATTTCTCCATTTGCTTCAGTAGAAATTGCAAAAGGGAATATGGCCATGTCAAATCACCAGATCAACAACAAAGAAGTGTTTGAAGCAAGTTTAAAACAAATGTGCGAACAAACACAAGCCAGCTCAAATAATAAGCTGAAAGTGGATTTCAGTCTGATGAAAGGGAACTGGGATGAAGTGATCATCAGCCTGGTAAATGAAAATAAGTTTGACCTGGTATTGATTGGTCAGAAAGCAAAAGTACTGGGGAAAAGAAATATGATGATCAGTCCTGACAATATTGCTTCACGAACAAACATCCCTGTCATTACCGTTCCGGCAAACAGGAGATTAACTGAATTGTTTTCCATTGTAATACCTGTTACAGATTTTCTTCCCGTAAAAAAACTAATGTATGGGATTTATATAGCTTCCAAATATTCTACTACAATAAAATTACTGGGAATAGGCAGTGAACAAACAAAAGATAAGGTTCAGTATTATTTAAAAAAATCTTACCAGTTGATACATGACAATTGCAGCGTAAAAGTAGAATTGGAAACAATTGTGAGTGAAAATGTAGCAGATGCAGTAACCCAATTTGCTTCAACACATTCTGCTGACCTGCTTATTGTGAATCCGGGTACACAAACAAAGATGCCTGGATTTTTCTCAACTTTGTTTGGCAATGTGATACAGAAATATTCAACACCGCCGGTATTGACAGTTAATCCGGTTTAAATATATTATTCATTTTTAAAAACATAAATTATTAGTATGAAAAAAGTTGCGTTATTGACTTCGTTGTTTTTAATGTTAGTCACTTCAATAAAAGCACAAACTATTGAAGATGTGAAAAAGCATTTGTATAATGAGCGGTATGAATCAGCAAAGAAAACTTTGCAAACAATTATCAACCACGAAAATGCATCTCCTGATGCATGGTACTGGCTGGCAGAAATTCATTTGTTAAAAAAGGATATACCTGCTGCAGAAAAGACTTTGCAGGATGGGAGAGCTTATTTTGACAAGAAAGGATTTTCAGTAAAAAGCTATCCTTTACTTAATATGGGATGGGCTCACTTGTTGCTGGATAAAAATGATGTAGCAGGTGCAAAAGCAAAAATCGAAGAAACATTAAAAGCGTCAAAGTATAAAGATGCTTCAGCATTACATGCTGCTGCCAAAGCAAATATTGACAGTAAGAATGGCGATATAAATTATGCAATAGAACTTTTGGGTAAAGCAATAAAAAGAGATAAAAAAAATGCTGAACTGTACGTGACTTTGGGAGATGCCTATAGAAAAATTATTGACGGATCAAATGCGATTGTGAATTACAGAAAAGCCGTTGAAGTTAATCCTGCTTATGCAGAGGCATATTATAAAGCAGGACGTATTTATAAAAGTCAGAAAAATATTGAAATATACCTCGATCGGTTTACAAAAGCCTATGAAGCGGATTCTACCTATGCTCCGGCTCTTTATGAATTGTATTATCATTATTTCTACAGGGATTTACCAAGAGCAGAAAAATTACTCAACGCCTATACAAGACACGCAGATCCTGTTCTGCAACATGAATACATGAGGACTGATCTGTATTATGTCATGAAGAAATATAAAGCAGCTATTTCCGGTGCTGAAAATATATTTAAAGCGGAAAAAGAAAAAACACAGCCCAGGCTGTACAAGCTGTTAGCTTATAGTTATGCTGCTTTGGGAGATTCCGCAACTGCATTGGAAAAGGTTAATCTTTATTTTGATCATCAAAAGGCATCTGAATACGTAGTAAAAGATTTTGAATTAAAAGCAAGACTACTGGAAAAACTGAATCCTGATAAATCAATGGCCATTGAATGGTATAAGAAAGCTTTATCTGCCGAAAAAGACAAGAAAGAACAATTAAACTATATGTCCACTTTGGCAGAATTACAACAGGAAATTGGAAATAGGGATAAGGAAGCTATCTGGAGAGAAAAAATTTATAATACAAAAGAACAACCAACCAATCTTGATCTGTATAAATGGGGGCTTGCACTGTACTCTGATGAAAATTATATCAAGGCGGATAGCATATTTGCAATATATGAAGCGAAATATCCCGGGCAGATATTTGGCTATTTATGGCGTGCAAGAAGTAATGCACTTATAGATTCTACAATGGAAAAAGGGCTGGCAGTACCACATTATAAAAAACTAATTGAAATAGCTTCAAAGGATGCTGAAAAAAACAAATCGATATTATTAGGTGCTTATGGATACCTTGGCACCTATGAAGCAAATGTGTTAAAAGATTTTGTTGCTTCCATTGGTTATTTTGATAAAATACTCAGTATTGAACCGGGAAATAGTGATGCAAGTAAATATGTAGAAGTACTGAGAAAATGGATTGAAGAAGGAAAAGAGGAAGTAAATAAAGAAGAAAACAAGGAAACTACAAACCATACAGGAGTGGATTCAGTAAAAGTAAAAAGCAATTAAACTAAACCTACAACGTTGCCATATGATTATCAAAGTACAATTAATAGATGAAAAAATTACTCCCGTCTTTCGACAGCGAATACGCAGATGGGTACAGAATCTGGAAACTTATCATGACAGGATCCTCGAAGCAAATGTTATTTTGAAAAAGGATAACAAAAGTAAAGACAAGGGGTCTCATTGTGAGATCAGGCTGGTGATCAGGGGAAATGATCTTTTTGGAAAAAGTAGTGCGGAAAATTTTGCCGTAGCCACTGAGAATGTAGTCGAATCTTTAAGAAAGCAATTAAGAAAAAAAAAGACTACAAAGCTTGCCCAAAGACGTAAGGGGAGTATCGAACTATAGAATGATTTAAAATAAATAAAAGAGGGTGTCAAAGACACCCTCTTTCTTATTTTTGATAAGAAGAGGTATAAAGAATCAAATTTATTTATGAGTTTATTTGCCATCATTATTATACTGGTAATTATTACTGCAGTATTTGCTTATCTCAATACACGGTTTCTTAAATTACCTGAAACGATCGGGATGATGATCATCTCACTTTTGTTTTCATTGGTATTAATTATTACCGGCAAATTTTTTCCATCTGTATCAGAGTTTGCCGCCAGTTTTATCGGGTCTATTGATTTCAGCCATGTGTTGCTCGATGTCATGTTGAGCTTTTTATTATTTGCCGGTGCCATGCATACGGATATTTCATTATTAAAATCCAATCGGCGTTCCATTACTGTCTTTGCAATTCTCGGTGTTATATTATCTGCTGTTTTAGTTGGTACACTTTTATATTTCTTTTTTCAGCTGTTTCAAACACAGGTCGATTTTATGTATTGTTTATTATTCGGGGCACTGGTGGCACCAACCGACCCCATTGCGGTTTTGGGTATATTGACCAAAGCAGGAGCTCCTAAAGATGTAGAAATAAAAATAGTAGGTGAGTCTTTATTTAATGATGGTATTGGTGTTGTGTTATTTCTTTCTTTGTTTGAAATCATTACCATCGGTTCGGCAAATATTTCATTTAGTGAAATTGCGGTTCTCCTGGTAAAAGAAATAGGAGGAGGAATATTATTGGGCTTCTTAATAGGTTATGTTGGTTACAAAATGATGATGAAAATTGATCATTACCAGACAGAGATTTTAATTACGCTTGCTATTGTAATGGGGGGTTATGCATTTGCTCAATGGCTGCATTTATCTGGTCCGCTTGCCATGGTAGTTGCGGGTTTATTTACCGGAAGCCGTTCCCTTGAACATGCCATGAGTAAAACAACAGAACTCTATGTTGAAAAATTCTGGGAATTAATAGATGTATTGCTGAATGCAGTGCTTTTTGTTTTGATCGGGTTGGAATTACTGATCCTGGAATTTAATTCCAATTATCTGATAGCAGGTTTGGTTGCAATACCAATTACACTTTTGGCCCGTTATATATCATTAAAAATCCCTGCTGCATTATTTAAAGGATATTTTCATACTGATAACAAAACGATCAAAGTAATGACTTGGGGTGGACTAAGGGGTGGACTTTCCATTGCTATGGCTTTATCATTGACGGCACCATTGCCAAAGACCCAATTTGTATTTATGATCTATGTGGTTGTTCTGTTTTCTATCATTGTTCAGGGATTAACGGTTGGTAAGCTGATCAAAAGATATTTTTAGAAAAAAGAGCTACTGATTTATTTATGAATTATCTTCTCTTGAATTTACAGAGTGTGTTTCGTACAGGAACCAGGTATTTATAAAAGAAAAAACAGGTTATGGGTTTACCTCCGGTGGAAACAAATCAATCGGTTTCCACAAATGCAAAAGCAAGTAATTGGCTATTCCCTTTTATATTAGTTACCAGTTTATTTTTTTTCTGGGGCTTTGTTCATAACCTCGATCCGATCTTAATTCCACATCTCAGGAAAGCATTTCAATTAAACGACCTGCAATCTTCTTTGATCGATTCATCCGTTTTTATCGCTTATTTTATTATGGCATTGCCAGCGGGATATGTTATGAGAAGGTATGGTTATAAAGCCGGGATCGTGGGCGGCCTTATCTTATTTGCTACAGGCTGCTTTTTGTTTTTACCCGCAGCCGATACACATCAGTATCTATTTTTTCTGGGCGCATTGTTTATTATAGCCAGTGGTCTTACTTTTCTTGAAACTGCTGCCAACCCATACATCACCATTATCGGCCCGCCGGAATCAGCCACCCAACGATTGAATTTTGCCCAATCATTTAATGGATTGGCTGTAATGATTGCTCCGGTTATCGGGGGCAATATTATTCTTTCCGGCACAGAAATGAATGAAGCTGAGTATAGTGCCATGTCACCCGAAGCTTTACAACAATACCTGAATATGGAAGCTCAAAGTGTAAAAACTCCTTACCTTATTTTAGGAATTATTATTTTTCTGGTAGCAGTAATATTTATGTTGTCAAAACTTCCGGATATAAAGGGGGAGAAGGATAAAGAAAGTGGTAATCCTTTACATGCATTCAGGCATCGTCATCTTTCCTGGGCAGTGCTGGCACAGTTTTTTTATGTAGGGGCCCAGGTTTGTGTCATCAGTTTTTTTATCAAAATGGCCAGAACGGGTGCAGGTATCGATGAAAAAACAGCAGCTCAGTATCTCGGCTGGGGTTACGGGCTTGCATTTATGAGTGGTCGTTTTATCGGCACTTTCCTGATGAAATATTTTATATCAGAAAATTTACTGGCCGTTTATGCCTTTATTAATATTTTACTTTCAGGTATTACAATATTTGCAGAAGGCATGATCGTGGTGTATGCATTGATTGCCATAGCCTTTTTTATGTCAATCATGTTTCCAACAATTTTTTCTTTGGGAATAAAAAACCTGGGAACAGATACTAAACTTGCTTCCAGTCTTATCGTGATGTCAATTGCCGGAGGTGCGGTGCTGCCCCCGGTCCTGGGATTTATTTCTGATGAAACGGGGAGTATTCAAAATGGCTATTTTGTTCCTTTAGTTTGTTTTGTTGTGGTACTTTTATTTGCAGTTAAAGGATATAAAATAAAATCCCTGGTTAAAGTAGATCAACAGGAGCTTTAAAAAATATTCAGGTTTATATAAATTTCAGCATGTTCTCATTAAAAAATAAAAAAGCAGTTATTACAGGTGGCGGAAGTGGTATCGGTAAGGCCATTGCGATCTTATTTGCAAGACAGGGAGCCGAAGTGCATATTATCGATTTGGATAATGAGTGTACAATAAATGTTGTTGAGGAAATAAAAAAAGATGGCGGTAATGTTGTTTCCCATGTATGTGATGTAACTAAACAGCAGGAAGTAATTAATTGTTTTGAGAAAATTGGAAACATACACCTGCTTATTAATAATGCAGGCATAGCACATGTTGGCAATGCAGAAACAACCAGCGAGGAAGATTTTGACAGGATAATCGGTGTTAACGTAAAAGGTGTTTACAATTGCATCTATGCAGCCATACCCCAATTGAGAAAATCTTCAGGCGGCGTTATCTTAAATATGGCTTCGATCGCTGCTATGCTGGGAATTGCAGACCGGTTCGTTTATTCAACTTCCAAGGGAGCAATTATGGCCATGACCCTATCAGTTGCAAAAGATTATATTCATGAAAATATCAGGTGCAATTCAATTTCACCGGCAAGGGTACATACACCTTTTGTAGATGGATTCATTTCAAAAAATTATCCGGGAAAGGAAAAAGAAATGTTTGAAAAACTTTCCCGATCACAACCTATTGGGCGGATGGGAAAACCTGAAGAAATTGCGGCCCTGGCATTATACCTCTGCAGCGATGAAGCTTCATTTATTACAGGTTGTGATTACCCAATTGACGGTGGGTTTTTAAAACTCAATAGCTAGAATATGAAATGGGAGTAAAATTATTTCTATCAACAGGAGTACTGATCTTTAAAAAAATGCTTTATGAGAAATACTATCTTTTTTATTGCCGTAATTTTTTTCTGCAGTCAATCAATTATTGCACAAAACTATTCTCCAACTGCTGAAAACCTGGCAGCCCGTAAGAATTTTCAGGACGATAAGTTTGGCATGTTCATTCATTGGGGTGCATCCAGTGTATTGGGTCATGGTGAATGGGTAATGAACAACAGGAATATTGGCGTGAATGAATATAGCAGGCTCATCAACATATTTAACCCACAAAACTTTGATGCCAAAAAATGGGTGGCTATTGCCAAAGCGGCCGGAATGAAATACATCACTTTTATTACAAGGCATCATGATGGCTTCAGCAACTGGGATACCAAAGCTTCTGATTGGAAGATCACCAATACACCCTACGGAAAAGATGTATTGAAACAATTGGCAGATGAATGCCATAAAGAAGGCATTAAACTATACTGCTATTACTCGCTGCTTGACTGGTACCGGAGCGATTACCAATATGAAACTGGCAAGACCGGAAAAGGAACCGGCCGAAAACAAAAAAGTGATTGGGAGAGCTATATCCTGTTTATGAAAGCACAGTTGACAGAACTATTGACCAACTATGGAGAAATTGCAGGCATCTGGTTTGACGGGCATTGGGACCAATTGGACAATGACCACGATAAAACATTACAATCAAAAGTAAACTGGCACTATGATGAGATTTATAAACTCATCCATTCATTGCAGCCACAATGTTTAATTTCCAACAACCATCATTTAACTCCGATACCCGGTGAAGATTTCCAGGCATTTGAAAAAGATCTGCCCGGACACAATACAACCAGTTTTGGCGGAGCCCCAGTTTCAGAACTGCCATTAGAAACCTGCGAAACGATGAATGATAGCTGGGGTTTTAATATCACCGATAAAAGATACAAATCTGTAAAAGGTTTGATACAGTATTTGGTAAAGGCTGCGGGTTACAATGCAAATTTCTTATTAAATGTAGGGCCCATGCCAGACGGAACCATTCAACCGGAATTTGTTGATACCTTAAAAGCAATTGGTAAATGGATGCAGCAGAATGGCGAAACGATTTATGGAACAAGAGGCAATATTATTCCGCCAAAAGACTGGGGAATGATCACGAAAAAAAACAATATGCTGTTCATGCATATTTTACAGAAACCTGAAAATCCCTCTTTTGTTTTTATACCTGAGTTAAAAGATAAAATAACAAAAGCATATTTATTTTCGGGTAAAAAAGAAATCAGGTTTAAGCAACAGGCTGAAGGAACATTTATTTACCTGGATAATATAACACTGGATGAAGTGGATACCATTATACAAATAGAACTGAAATAAAACGAATATGAAACTAATACGATTTGGAGAACCCGGAAAAGAAAAACCAGGCATTTTAATTGGTGAAAAAAGATTTGATCTGTCTTCAGTTATTTCAGATTATAATGAATCTTTTTTTGAGAACAACGGGTTAAAAGAGTTAGAAAAACTTTTATCCTCCGGAAATTCCTTTCCGGAAGTGAATAGTTCAGTTCGTTTAGGATCGCCGGTGGCAAGACCCTCTAAAATTATTTGTATCGGTTTGAATTATACAGACCATGCAATAGAAACCAATCTTCCTATTCCGGAAGAGCCGGTCATTTTTTTTAAATCTACTTCTGCACTTTGCGGTCCTTTTGACAACTTAATTATTCCAAAGAACAGTACTAAAACAGATTGGGAAGTGGAACTGGCTTTTGTAATTGGTAAAAAAGCAAGTTATGCAGAGGAGAAAGATGCAATGGATTATGTGGCCGGGTATTGTTTGCACAATGACTATAGTGAGCGGTCCTTTCAGTTGGAACGTGGCGGGCAGTGGTCCAAAGGAAAAGGCTGCAATACATTTGCGCCACTGGGCCCTTTTTTGGCGACAACCGATGAGATACCTGATGTAAACAATTTGCCGATGTGGTTAACAGTAAACGGCAAGAAATTTCAAAACAGCAATACGTCTAATCTTGTTTTTAAAATTCCGCACCTGGTTCATTATATCAGTCAATTCATGACCTTGTATCCGGGAGATGTGGTCAGTACCGGCACCCCTCCCGGAGTTGGCATGGGTGTTAAGCCCACCCCGGTTTATATAAAGCCTGGTGATATAATAGAATTGGGAATCGATGGATTGGGTACAAGTAAACAAGTGGCTGTGGCTTATTAATTATTTTTTATGCCTGCACAAAAATTCTGTCTTGCCCTGGATCTGAAGGATGATCCGAAATTAATAGCTGAATATAAATCACATCATGAAAAAGTATGGCCTGAAATTATTCAGAGCATAAGGGATTCGGGAATTTCTGTTCTGGATATTTATTGTACCGGCAACAGGTTGTTCATGATCATTGAAGCGGATGAGAATTTCACTTTTGAAAAAAAATCAGCCATGGATAAGGAGAACCCTAAAGTGCAGGAGTGGGAAGAATTGATGTGGAAATTTCAACAGGCAATTCCCTGGGCCAAACCCGGAGAAAAATGGGTACTAATGGAAAAAATATTTGAACTGACATGAGGATAGACAGTCACCAGCATTTCTGGAAATATAATTCCGTAAAGGATGTATGGATAACAGATGAAATGAAAATGCTGCAGCAGGATTTTCTACCGGAAGATTTATATCCTTTGTTACAACATAATAATATTGATGGCTGCGTGGCCGTGCAGGCAGATCAAAGTGAAGCAGAAACGGAATTTCTGTTACAATTGGCAAAGGAAAATGATTATATAAAAGGCGTTGTAGGTTGGGTGGACCTCAGGGCTGATAATCTTGAAGAAAGGTTGGAATATTTTTCAGAGAATAAAAAGCTGAAGGGTTTCAGGCATATTGTTCAGGCTGAGCCGCAGGATGATTTTTTATTAAGAGAGGATTTTTGCAATGGAATAAAAAAGTTGAAAGATTACAATTTCACTTATGATATTTTGATCTTTCCAAAGCATTTGAAAGCTGCAATATCATTTGTTAATAAATTTCCTGACCAGCCATTTGTAATTGACCATCTTGCCAAACCAGATATTAGAAACAGGAATTTCGATGACTGGGAAAAAAGCATCCGGGAAATTGCAGCTTTTGAAAATGTATATTGTAAAGTATCCGGCATGGTAACTGAAGCTGATTGGAAAAACTGGGAAGAAGAAGATTTTGAATATTGCCTCGATCTAATAACAGATGAGTTTGGAATGAACCGGCTCATGTTTGGAAGTGACTGGCCCGTATGTTTATTAGCTGCCACTTACCAGGAAACAGCAAACATTGCCCATCGTTATTTTATGAAATTCACGGTGGATGAACAGGAAAAATTCTGGAGCAGGAATGCCATTGATTTTTATCATTTATAAAAATTAAAAAATGAATTTACAATTAACAGATAAAGTCATTATCGTTACTGGCGGTGCAAAAGGTATTGGTTTAGGCATCAGTAAAGTGCTGGCTGACGAAGGAGCCATCCCATTTATTGTCGGGAGAAACGAGGAAGATAACAAAGTAGCCATTAAAGAAATATCCGATGCCGGCGGTAAGGCTAAATATTTTACTGCAGAATTGATGAAACCGGATGAATGTGAAAAAGCAGTAAAGCAAGTTATAGCGGAATATGGCCGGATAGACGGCATTGTAAACAATGCCGGCGTAAACGACAGTATTGGTTTAGAAAGTGGCAGCTATGAGGCATTTATTGCTTCGCTTCATAAAAACCTGGTCCATTATTACCTGATTGCACATCATGCTTTACCGGCATTAAAAAAATCAAAAGGTGCAATAGTTAATATTGGTTCCAAAACTGCCGAAACAGGACAGGGTAACACATCAGCATATGCTGCTGCCAATGGCGGAAGTAATGCATTGACAAGGGAGTGGGCAGTTGAATTATTGAAATATGGAATTCGGGTGAATGCAGTAATCGTTGCAGAAAGTTATACTCCATTATATGAAAAATGGATTAAAACATTTGACAAGCCTGAAGAAAAACTTAAACAGATCACAGATAAAATTCCCCTCGAGAAAAGAATGACTACAACTGAAGAGATAGCTAACATGGTTGCTTTTCTTTTATCAGAAAGATCCAGTCATACCACAGGCCAGTTGATACATGTAGATGGCGGCTATGTACATCTTGACCGTGCATTATAAAAAAAATTGTAGCCTCGGCGGGAATCGAACCTGCATCTGGGGCTTCGGAGGCCCTTATACTATCCATTGTACTACGAGGCCAATGATTGTAATTTTTAAAAACTTATTTTATCAATCCTGGTGCATTGGTGGTAAAGATCTTTACTGCAATTGCGAGCAATATTACGCCAAAAAATTTTCGGACAGCGATCAATCCTGCCGGTCCGAGTAACCTGGAAATTAAATTCAATGATTTAAGAACTAAAAAAACAATAACCAGGTTTATTACAATAGCGATCAGCAATGTTATTTCCTGGTAAATTGCTTTTAATGAAATAATGGTGGTTAATGTACCTGAACCTGCAATTAGTGGAAATGCAATTGGAACCATCGTACTTGATTTTGCATCTTTATCGCTTTTGAAAAATTCTAACCCCAAAACCATTTCAAGGCCAAGGATAAAGATCACAATGGAACCACCAACAGCAAATGAACCTACATCAAGACCAAGGATTTGCAAAAAAGGTTCTCCTACAAAAAGAAATAAGATCATCAATGCTCCGGAGATCAGCGTGGCTCTCAATTCCCGAATACCACCCACTTTTTCTTTTAAAGAAATCAGGATGGGAACGGAGCCAACTATATCAATAACGGCAAACAAGGTAAAAGTAACCGTCAGTAAATTTTTAAAATCAAGTTGCATGAAAACCTTTTTGCAAATATACTTATAGCGTATTCAATCCTTCTTTCTCATCAAAGTTTAATCCTGAAACCGCCTGTTCCATTAAAACCAAGTGTATTAAAACCACTGATTTCCGTGTAACGCCTATTGGCGATGTTTCTCAGGTCAACAAATAATTTCAAACGGGATTCTCCTAAACTATATTCAGAATAGATATTCAGCAGTAAATATTTTTTTAAAACAGTTTCAATAGTTTGATAATTAGTTGCATCAAAATATTTGTCATTTCTTTTTCCAAAAGCAGAAATATTACAACTGATGAAAAGTTTTTTACTCAGCTGGCCTCCCAGGCTGATACCTGCACTGTGTTTTGGCCGCCTGAGCAGGCTGGAGTAAGAACTATCTTTACCGTTCTCCAGTGTAATGATTTTGCCATTTACAAAACTATAAAAAGCGTTGAGCGTAACTTTTTTACTAAAATTTATTTTAGTTTCCAGCTCAAAGCCATGATCATTTACTTTATCCTGATTGATATATTGCGATTGATAGGTGACAGGGTTGAAATAAAAAAAGACAAGATCTTTTACATTTCTGCTAAAGAAAGTGACCCGGCCTGTAACATTGTTGGTGTTTGAATAAAATTGCAATCCGCCTTCAGTTGTCAGTGCAGATTCGGGTTTAAGATTTTTGTTTCCATATTCTGAATATAATTGATAGAGTGAAGGCGTTCTGAAACCGGAAGAAAAGTTTGCAAATAATTTCCATTGCCTGTTTAATAAAAACGAAGGGTTAATATTAAATACATCATGGCTTCCATATTCGGAATGCAGGTTCAGGCGATTACCCAATTCCAGGTTAAATCCGGACTTGCTATTATAATTCATTGCCGCATAGATGCTCAGCTGCTGCTGTTTTAAACTATCATTACTGTATTTATTGTTGTAGGGTCCATAGAATCCAACAGAATAAAATTCCTGGTCCGAATTGGAACTTCTAAAATCAAATCCGCCGGTCAGTTTTATTTTATCATTTAATGGAATATGCGTGTATACATCAATAAAATGTTCTCCACCTTTATAGCTTCCTTTTGAATAGGTATCAAATCCGTTCCGGCTTTTTGTACTATCGTCAACATAATTTCTGTTAATGGAGTTAAAGCTATAAAGAACGTTTAATTTTATTTTATCAATGAGCAGCTCATTCCTTACCCCGGTTTGAAAACTTTTTTGACTGAATGTATAATCCAGTTCATCAGTAAAAGCTCCCTGGTCAAGCTCACCTTTTAGTTTTGTGTATCGGAAAAAAGGTTGGATCCGGATTTTTTTAGAAACGGAAATTCCTGTTTGAACCGAAATGTTATTTTGAGAATAGCCATCTTTATCTGCATTGTTTGAATTACTCAGTGCTTCATTTATGCCATCTGTTTTATTTACAGAATAATTGATGGTATAATCAAATATTTTCTTTTTTCCACTTAAGCCGGCATTTCCACGATAGCTGTTATAAGTTCCATAACTGAGCAGCCCGTTCGCCTCTAATGATTTTTCAGATGATTTTTTAGAAATAATATTTATTACACCCGCAATTGCATCACTGCCATATAAAGTGGATTGACTGCCTTTCAAAATCTCAATTCTTTCAATATTGCTGATCGCTATATTCCGGATATCAAAATTTCCACCGATACCGGCTGCATCATACACCGGTATTCCGTCGATAGTGATCAAGGTATGGTCCACACGGGCACCACGTAAATACAGGCTTTTGTCTTTGCCCGGATTGCTATTGGCACCACCGATATAAATGCCAGACTGTTCTGTCAAAATCTGCGAGAGGTCTTTTCCCCCGCTTTTTTCCAGGCCTTCCCTGGTAATTACTGTCATTACTTTACCTGTCAATGAAGTTTTGTTGTAAAATTTATTGGCGGTCATT
>CAZOOT010000032.1:0-4560 GCA_964581455.1 uncultured Chitinophaga sp.
ACAACCGGTTTTATCATCTATATACAAAACTTTTTTCCAGGTAGCTCCCCCATCCTTAGATTTATAAATTCCCCTGTCCTGCGATTTGCTATATAAAGCACCCTGTGCAGCCACAAAAACGATATCCGGATTTTTCGGATCAATAATGATACGGGAAATATGTTGTGTCAGATCGAGTCCGATTTTTTTCCAGGTTTTTCCGGCATCTGTGCTTTTATACACGCCATCGCCATGATGAGTCATCACACCCCGTACAGCATGCTCTCCCATTCCCACATATATTACATTCGGATCATTTTCCGCTACGGCTACAGCACCTACTGATCCAGTTTTGAAATAACCATCAGAAATATTATTCCAGCTAATTCCCATGTCTTCCGTTTTCCAAAGCCCCCCGCCTGTAGTGCCCATATAATATATATTGGGATTCCCTGCAACTCCTGTTGCACATACTGATCTCCCTCCACGGAAAGGCCCGATACTCCTCCATTTCACCGGTTTGAAAATTGAATCCATGTTATCGGAAACTTCTGCCTTTGTTTGTGCATTTGAACTAAAGAAAAACAAAACTAAAACGAATAGAAGCAGCATATTCTTTGTCATAATTTATTTGTTTGGTACTGAAATATAAATCTAATTTTCAATAAAAAATGAGTCGGACAATAACCACCTGTACAAAGCCCAGCTTTGGTTCTGGCTTTTTCGTTAAACTTCCACTTTGCAATGATGCGGCTTCCCTGACTGTCCGGGCAGGAGGGTCTCGGGCAGTTATAATTCCCTATAATTTCTATTTTTCTGGTTTGTTGAAACAAATGCAAAAGGAGACATCATCTTGTACAGTCAGACATTGTATAAAAGAAAAAAGCCCTAAAAGGGCTTTTCAAAATAATTTCAGGATGGAATTACCATCTTTTGTTATCTGATTTTGGTTTCTCTTTGGCAACAGAAACTGACATAGCTCTGCCATCAATTTCCTTATTGTTCAAAGCTGTCATTGCTTTATTGGCTTCTTCATCAGATGCCATATCAACAAATCCGAAACCACGACTACGGCCGGTTTCCCGGTCGTTAATTACTTTGGCAGATGAAACCACACCAAATTCTGCAAATAAATTTTTTAAATCTTCATCTCTTGTCTGAAAACTTAAATTCGAAACGTACATGTTCATAAAACTTAAATATTTAAATAACTAAAAAATAATTTTGTGAAAAAGAGAAAGAAACAAAAGTAAAAGGGGGGGGAAAAATGTTACTGAGTCGAAAAGTAAGATTATTAACTGGCCTCAGTTACTGGATGAATTCAATGTCTTAAATCACCAAACGAAGATAAACTTTTAATTCAACAATGCTGATTTAATCATGAAAAGAGGATTTGCTCTGAAAAACACTCTTTTTTATCAATTTTAATTTTTCATAAGAACCAGTGTACTCATACAACGAATATCATCCACATTCACCGTTTTTAAAGGTTCTAAAAAGGACAAATTAAATTCATCCATACACTCTTTCAACAATTGACGGGTTAAAAGAAAACGCCTTGAACCGTCTGGTATATAATAAACGCCGTCTTCGATTAATTTTATTTTCCCTTCAATTCCAATATCAGATGCCATTCGAATGAACAAAGAGCCATTTTGCTTTAAGACCCGAATCAATTCTTCCAGCATTTTTTTAAAACCCAGTTTGTTTTTGGCAAAATGAAGAACTGCATTGCATATGATATGGTTAAAATAATTATCTGGAAATTCAGTTTTCTCAATAATTGAAACTTTCAACTGTACCGGAGTTAATAAGGGATAAATTATTTTTAAGGCTTTGATGTTATCTTCATCAGCATCTATTCCATAAACTTCAAAACCATTTTGTAAAAACCAGTAGAGGTTTCTGCCATTTCCGCAACCAGCATCAAGTATTTTTTCATGGGAATAATACCTGTTTTTCATTATCTGGTCGATTAAATATATATCGGTATCGCCAAGTTGCTCTTTTATAGAATATTTTTTTTCAATCATTATGAGTATCTGATTTTATTTAATAATTTCGAAGATAGATTTTTGTAAGGATACATAATCAGGCATGATTTTTTATTGACTTGTTATTAGACTGTGGCTATAACAATTCAGGCTCCGTGATGAATGCATAATAATTTTCGAAACATGAACTGCACATGTTTCGTCATTTCACCAGAATTTAATTGCTTGTTTTTTATACAAAGTTTGTTTATTTATATTTTTAATTATTTTTACACTATAAACAGATCATTTTTAAAGAGATGATCTAAAAACAAAATCCTTTATCAAAACAAAAACCATGAAAAAATTTTTCTATTTAGCCTTTTTAAGCTTTTTCGCGTTTAGCTCCCAGGCACAAAAAAAACCAGGTACATACTGGAACACTCAAGGCGGTTTGAAAGCCGGCATGAATACTTCAAATATCCGTTTTGGAGATGATGCGACAATCAGAACAACATCCGATGCTTGGAATCATAGTTTCACGGGCGGAGGCTGGGTTTCTTTTGCGTTAGGAAAAAAAGTTTCTCTGCAACCAGAGTTAACTTATTCCCGAATGGGAGGAAATGTAACATTTCCTGTTTTAGGACCTCCTTATTTTAATCAACCACAATTTTTCAATGAGTATAACCTGAAATTTGATAATGTAGCGATTCCGCTTCTGCTTAAAGTGCAGGCTTGCAAAATAGCTTCATTATATGTAGGACCGCAGCTTGATTTGGTGCTTAATGCAAAAGCTAATGTAACCCGTCAATCAGTAAACAGTAATGAAGATTTTAAAGATTCTATTACTAAATCTGATCTTTCTCTGATTGGCGGCATTCAGTTATTTCCGCAAAGTAAACTACACGTTGATTTCCGTTATCAATTCGGAACAAATGATGTTTGGGAAAACAAAGCGGGAAGTCAGTATAATCAAAATTTCCAGGTTACCCTTGGATTGCGCCTGTTTGGCAAAAAGACAACTGTAGCTCCACCAGATAGTGACGGTGATGGTGTAAATGATAAAGATGATAAGTGCCCGACCGTTCCGGGAGTAAAAGAATATGATGGCTGTCCGATTCCGGATACAGATGGGGATGGCATCAATGATAAAGAAGATAAATGCCCAACAGTAGCTGGTACAAGAGAATATCAGGGTTGTCCTATACCAGATACAGACGGTGATGGCATTAATGATAAAGAAGATAAATGCCCAACGGTTGCCGGTACAAGAGAATACCAGGGTTGTCCGATACCGGATACAGATGGTGATGGTATCAACGACAAAGAAGATAAATGTCCGACTGTAGCGGGGGTTGCAAAATACCAGGGTTGCCCGATACCTGACTCAGATGGAGATGGCGTCAATGATGAAATAGACAGATGTCCGAATCTTGCCGGATCTGGTGATAATAATGGCTGCCCGGTAGTATCTGCTGAAGTGAAGAAAAGAATTGAAGATGGATCTAAAAATATTTTATTTATTACTGGTAGCTATACCCTGTCAGCCAAATCATATAAAACATTAGACGAAGAAGTAAAATACATGAAAGACAATCCTGCCTTGAAGCTGGTTATTGACGGACATACGGATAATGTTGGTTCTGATGAGATGAATCAAAAACTCAGTTTGAACAGAGCGAATGCTGTAAAGGATTATTTCACAAGCAAAGGCATTTCGGAAAGCCGGATCACTATTAACGGCTTTGGTGAAACCATGCCTATAGCTGACAACAAAACTGCAGCTGGCCGTCAAAAAAATCGCCGTGTGGAAATGAAAATGGATTATTAATATTTGATTTTTTGTTTTCGTAAAAAAACTCCCGGTAATACCGGGAGTTTTTTTATATATCAAGTTTCAACTAATCTTAATAAAGGAAATCAGAAGTCAGAATAATTTGTTGGGCGAAGGAAGTTGATCTCATTTTTTGAAACCAGGTTCTTATACTCCGGCATTGCAGATAATTTCTTCCATTGATCGTCATTAACAAAATTCTTCCAATGTGCGTCCCTGTCTGCCATATTTTCAAAGCAAGTCATATACATCAGGTTGGGCATTTTACTTCCCGCAACCACCTCGCTGTAAAAAACTGCATTAAAATTTAAACCTTTAAACAAACCGATCTCATCTCCTTCATTAAACATATGAACTTTTTTCTGGTACAGTTTTTCCGAAGGACTTTCATAACTGCGTAATTCATATACACGGTCTTTTTTTTCTGATTTCAAATCCGGAACCTGCATAACCGGAGCCAGTGAAAATGCTTTTAGCAAAATGGTTTCAATTCTTGTATAGGGAGGATTTGTATAAACTGTATTGATATATTCACTTCCTTCTTCCTGATACATTTTATCTTTTAACAGCATTCCGGAAATTTTATCTGCCATATCAAAAGTCTTCAATGGCAGGAACACATACAATAGTTTTGCAGTCACCGTATCATTTGCCAGATTTTTAAATACACCAACATTTTTAATTCCCATTCTATGGTAAGCTGGTAATAAAGCTTTCTCCAGGTAACTATCCAGCATTTTTTCCTGTTCAGTTGTGCTGTACCTGTAAACGGTT
>CAZOOT010000032.1:4570-26810 GCA_964581455.1 uncultured Chitinophaga sp.
TGATAATATTCCCTGGCTGGTTTCTTGGCCTGGTTCCATGATGATGATATTACGAGTAAGATCAATAAAAAAAACTGAGTGAATAATTTTAAACTTTTTTTCATAATAAATTACATTTTGAAACTAATACAGGTAAAGTGAATGAATTTATTTTAAATTAAGTTAAGCATTGACCAATTCAAGTAATTCCAATTGTTGGTTAATGAATCTGATTTCATCCTGGCTTAATGTTATTTCAATTGCTTTAGCATTTTGAACAGCCTGTTCAGTATTTCTTGCTCCTGCAAGGACTATTGTAATTCCTGGCTGCTCAATCGTCCATCTGAGTACAATTTGAGAAAGAGAAGCTTTTTTTTCCACTGCTATTGGTTTTATTTTATCAAGAAACAGATTGGTTCTTTTTATGTTTTCCTCTAAAAAATAATGAATATCTGTTCTGTGATCACCTTCTGCAAACTTGTGATCATTTTTCAATTTTCCGGTAAGCAACCCTCTTTCCATTGGGCTATATGCAAGAATAGAAATATTATTTTCAATACAATAGGGTACAACTGCCTTGTCTATTTCTCTTCGCACCATACTATAAGGCACCTGGTTACTAATTATAGTTACATATTTCTGTGCTTCCTTTAACTGGTCCTCATCGTAATTACAAACTGCCGCATACCGCACTTTTCCCTGTTTAATTAATTTGCCCAGCTGTTCCATTGTTTCAGCTATCGGTGTAGTGATATCAGGCCAGTGTATCTGGTAAAGGTCTATATAATCCGTATTTAATCTTCGCAGACTTTCCTCGCATTCTTCTATCATACTTTCTTTTCCGGAGTATTTATATATATCAATATCCTTCCCATGGTTGTCCTTACTTTTAAAAAAAAATTTGCCTTTTGCAAGTTCCCAACGCATCCCGAATTTAGTCAGTATCTGAACTTTGTCTCTGGGTAAATTCTTTATAGCTTCTCCAACTATCTCTTCACTTGTACCCTGACCATAAATCGGTGCTGTATCAATGGAAGTTACTCCCAGTTCATAAGCAGCCTGAATGGCTTCAACGGCTTCTTTACGGTTGGTACCTCCCCACTTCCATCCACCTACAGCCCATGCGCCAAAGGCTATAACCGAAAGCTCTAAATCTGAATTTCCTATTTTTCTGTATTCCATGTTTTATCTTTTAAAAAAGCTTAAGAAGGTTTTTTTATTTTTGCGTCTTTTGCAATTTGAATATCCCTCTCCACATCCGGTATTAATAATTTCCAATGGAAACGAAGATGATCATTTTCCTGCCATGTTTTACCATCCTGTTCACTTAAATGCACCAGCGGCATTTCTTTATATAATGGACTGGTGATTCCAACTACAATATTCCAAAAACGCAAAGCATGCTCCAGATGCTTTACTGCATTTTTTTTATTTTCTTCATTTCCAATTTCACGATAGGTTTGTAAAGCAATGCCAGCTCTTATTTTTTCAGCTAAATGCAACCCAAGAAAAGCCCAGGTTCTGATATCTGACAATTCATAAATCAATGCCTTGTTATTTCCGGTATTAATATTCCTGACTAATTTAATTGCTTTATTACAATCTTTTTCAAGCATGTTAATCAAATCAGTTGGTGTGATCCTGTCAGAAGAAAAAGATTTACCTGCAATTTTATTTTTCACAAATTCAGCTATAGATACAAAATCTGTATCAAGAGGTGGCTGGTTTATCAAACGGTCAACAGAAACATATTCCACCCGTTTAGTTTGATTATCCAGGGCCATCATTCCTTCACTATAAAGAGTAAAATCCCAGCCAAGATCAAAATTTGAAGCAAACCTTAATGCTGTTTTACCTGCCAATTCAGATGCTTTGAGCAGATTTTTTCCCTGCTTCTGATAACGCTGTTTAAATTCAGCATCGAAAACTTCATCAGCAGTTTCAGGATTATATAATAATCTTCCCCATATTTTATAAAACAACCATTGCCTTTCAAATGCATATTTCCAGGGTATATCAATACTGTCCTTTGTGAAATAATCCTTTGCCGGTATATAGGTTTCGGAACCGATAAAATATCCTCCGGAATAAGAATGTGTATTTTGTAAAATATGCTCCCGGACAAATGAAGGAACTCCCCAGCGCAGACAAAAGAAATCTTCATTCCGGGCTGTCCAGGTTACTTTATATTTCGAGGGCTCCGGTTTGAAATAGGTATCATACAATTTTCCACCATGTACTTTTATCAGTTTGGGAGTAGAATGTGCATGAGACCAGTTGAATTTCATATCGGCCCAGATAGGTCCTTCTGTAAATCCAAGATCTGCCTCGGCTTCAATTGATAAACGTGTTAATTTTTCGGTATCGATACTGGTAATACCAAGAGATCCGGTAGTACTGGAAAACGGTATTCGATGTACAAGTTTGGATTTCCTGTTTGCCAAACGCATTCCTTCTATAATTGTTTCCCGTATCCATTTCTCTCTTTCCTGCGGTGTCATTCCAGCCATACCTTCTCCCAATGTTAATCCAATTCCAGTTAACTCCGGGTATTCTTCCAGCATTTGCGTAACCGACTCCCTGGTATATCGCTTTATTATTTCAGACGTATCACCTTTTACAAAAAAATGATGATCAAGATTATCCAATGCCACCTGATGTGCTTTTGCAAACTCTGCAGTTACAAAAATGTTGAAAGGGATAATATAAGTATCAATAGCCCTTTCGTGTGCCATTCTGAAAATTGACCTGAAGAGTGTTTGCCAATCTTTCATTTCCTTATCAGTCCATGGGCTGGCTTCAGGAAAGTTTTTAGATTTTATAAGAAAGGGATAAGTATGCAGATTCCATAATGAAAGGCTGTTTATCCGGTTCTCTGCCATCATATCGAGGAAGGATCTCCAGTAACTGGTATCCCGGCAGGTTTCGTCATGCAGGCTCAATGCAGTACTATGCCTGTATGTATCCCATGGCAAATCATACTTGATAGCTCTTAATGGAAGAAAGGGTTTTTCGTTTTTCTCCCGGGTGTTTTTCAACCCGATTCCATTTCTTAAATCTTCAGCAAGGGATAAACAGCCATAAATTAAGCCCCGTTCATCTCCCCCATGTATAGAAATGATCCTTCCCGAAAAAGAAACTGAAAAAGATTCGGCGGTCAACAGTTGTGAATCTATCCGCATGCTGATTTGAAAATCAGGAGCGGCATTATCCAAAATATATCCCTGGTCATGCAAAGCCTTTTTCAACAAACCTGCAGCATAAAGTTGACGAACAGAATTTAAATCATAATTGATGTTTACAGACTGTGAAATACCAGCAAAACAAAAAGAAAGGAAAAATAATATGCTAAACCCAATTAGTTTTTTCATACATTGAAAATACTAAGATTTCAAGCAGAAACCGTAATGTGATTTTCAGTCAGACATCTTTTGTCAGCATCTGATTCTAAAATAAATTGAATAATGAATATCCTGATTGCCCCTGATAAATTCAAAGGGAGCCTGACAAGTTTTGAAGTTTGTAAAGCAATTGAAGCAGGCATACATGCAGCTGGCAAAAATTTCAATTTAATACACTTTCCCCTGGCTGATGGAGGTGATGGCTTTGCAGATGTTATGCAATATTACCTGCACACAACTCCCATAAAATGTGAAACAGTAAATCCATTGGGGGAAAAAATAGAAACACATTTTCAATGGGATGAAAAAAACAAAACTGCAATCATAGAAATGGCTTCTGCCTCTGGGTTGGTTTTATTAAATGATAATGAAAGGAACCCCTTAAAAACTTCTACATACGGTACGGGCATTTTAATCAGAGAAGCTTTAAAAATGGGTGCCGGCAAAATCATATTGGGTCTCGGTGGCAGTGCAACGAACGATGCAGGAACAGGTATTTTAGAAGCACTTGGTTATTCATTTGAAAATTCAAATGACAATAAACTTAAGGCCAGTGGAGAATCTCTGTTACATATAAATAAAATAATTCCTCCCGCTTCCATTCCCGATGTAAAATTTGAAATTGCCTGCGACGTACAAAACATTTTGTATGGATTAAATGGTGCGGCATATGTATATGCTGCACAAAAAGGGGCCAGTGAAAATGAAATAAAAATATTAGATGCCGGATTGAAAAATATTTCTGCTGTATTTTCCGGTATTTCCGGAAAAAATCTTGCAGATATTCCCGGCAGCGGGGCTGCAGGCGGCATAGCAGCCGGACTGATGACTTTTTTCGATACGAGTATGATTAAAGGAATTGAAATTGTAATGGAAGCAAGCAAGATCAGGAAACACTTGCAGCAAGCAGATTTGATAATTACAGGCGAAGGCAGGATTGATGCGCAAAGCATACAGGGAAAAGTAGTTGGCGAAATGGCCGGGATTGCAAGACAAAGAAAAATACCAGCTATTGCCTTTTGCGGAATTCTGGAAACTACAAAGGAAGATCTGGCAAAACTAAACTTTGTCAATATAGTGTCACTGGTAGATACGGAAATAGAAATACAAAAAGCAATGACCAATGGAAGCCAATTGCTAAAAGAAAAAGCAAAGGAATATTTTTCCTCAAATTTCTGAAAGAAGGAAAAAACTTTTCATTAACCCGGTTCCTGTACTTTTGCCCCCTTTATAAAAATTAATATGCAGCAAACAAAACTTCTTCAGCAATTAAGAAATGAAACTTATGTACGATTAGAAAATTCTCCTGTTCATGGTATCGGTGTTTTTGCTATTCAGCAAATTCCCAAAGGTTGCCGTAATATTTTTTCAAAAGGAAAAGAAGAATGGATAAAACTTCCGATCAAAGACGTAGAAAATTTACCCAAGCATTCAAAATCATTAATAGAAACCTATTGCCTTTTTGATGATGAAAACTATTATGTACCTGAAAACGGATTTAAAACCATTGACCCGGTTATCTATCTTAATCATTCTTCCGATCCAAATATAATATCCCTGAATGATGGTGAGGAGTTTGAGGCTTTGACAGATATTTCTCCCGGCCAGGAATTACTGATCAATTACGAACAGATAGCCAGCGGTATGGAAGCCTATAATAGTACTCCTTCAGCGAAATAAACACTGGTTTTTTTTATTGCTTATTTAATTTAAAATGATGTTTGTCTAATGAAACACATATTTCTGTTCCTGATCCTTTAATGCTTTGTATTGAAAGAATCCCGTTAAATGAATTGACTCTTTCCTGCATATCCGTTAATCCCGGTTTGTTTTTTTGTTGTGCCAGTTCAAATCCTTTTCCATCATCTCTGAGGGTTAACTGAATGCCATTTTCTGTTTCCTCAATCCGAATCACTACCCGGCCAGCCTGTGCATGTTCAATAACATTGGTGAGAACTTCCTGGCAAATCCGGAACAGATCAAGTTTCTCTTCATGGGTAAGCATTTCCTCATCATAAGCCGCTTCAAAATTGCAGGGAATCTCGTTCAGCACTGAAAAATCATTACAGAGCCATTCCATTGTTGCGTTCAACCCAAAATCATCCAGCATATTCGGACTTATTGAAAATGATATACGCTGAATGGTTTTGATCAGCATTTTAGAAATTGCAGATGCGTTTTCAATTCTGTTTTTTGCAGATATGGTTAAACCCGGAAAATTACCTGTTATCCAGTCAACATCCATTTTCAAAGCAGTTACCAATTGTGCTAATCGCTCATGCAGTTCATATGCCAGGTATTTTCTATCCTTCTCTATGGACTTCTTAAAATGAGAAACAAGGCTTTTATACTTATTGAATTTCTCCTCGGCTTCTTTTTCTTTAAGCTTTCTGGTAGTTACGTCTTTTGCAATTGCAAAAACAATTTCCTTGTCTGATAAATAAAGCGATGTCCATTCAAGCCAAATAACCTTGCCAGATTTTGAAACATACCTGTTTACAAAATTCAATAGTGTTTTACCGGTTAATAATTCTAATCTGCTATTGGCTGTGAGTTCAGAATCTTCGGGATGAATAAATGTATAGATGGGTTTTGTATACAATTCATCTTCTGAGTACTCCAGTTTGCTAACTACAGCGGGATTTACTTTTTTAAAACAACCATCTTTGCCTGCAATGCAAACAAGGTCCGGAGTCATTTCAAAAAAAGCAAACATTTCCAAATCCTGTTCTTTTCCAAAAAGTATTTTTTGCATTTAATAATAAAATAAGTGTCCAATTTCGTAAAAAATGGTGAGACTAATTTTTGATTACTGAAGTATAAACGTTACTCCGTTAATATTTGTCCTGTATACACCGGATTTTAAGCCATGCCTGTTTAAATCAGTGGAAGTGTACCATGAAAAAAGTGCAGGGCCGATGCTTTTTATTTTCCCTTTGATAAGCCTGTCATCAAATGAAGAATGATAAACAATTTGTGTTTTACCAATTGATTTCAGATTGTTTCTGAATGCCATATCATCATAAGCAGAATAATATTCCAATTGAAGATTGTCTATGAATCTTAATTTACCCTGCACTTCAGTATTAAAATAATTATCGTAATAATCCAGAGTTATTGACCCAATAGTTTTTAATTTCCCCGCCCTTGTTGCAGTTTCATAATGATTATAATAAGTCAGCACACAAGTTCCAATACTTTTTACTTTTCCGGTAAAAGCTGAATCTGATCCCACCCCATAATATTCAACTCTCCCCAAATAAGGATGAAGTTTTGGATCATAATAATTATTGTTTCGAAATGACTGCATTTCGTTTCCCCATTCCAGTACTTTCCCATCTGCTGAAACCCGAATTAATACATCCTGGTTAGTAATAAAAGAAAAATATGAAAGCTGAGAACCTCCTTTAAATGTAACCTGACCCAATTGCTGTGCAAAGGAAATGCTTAGAGAAGCCAAAAACGGGATGGATAAAATAAGGCGTTTCATAAAAACAGACGATTAAAGTTATGAAAATAATTTTCCGGAATGTGGCCATGATAAGACTATAATTATTAACTAAGGGTTATAAATTACCCGCATATAATAAATAAGTACAAAAAGTTTTAGTTTCTTAATTTTACCATTCATAAATAAAAATAACATTCATGCAACCGAAAACTTTTTTTTGCTTAGCAAGTATTCTGATATCGCTGTATTCATCAGGATGTAATACCAACAAATCTTCTACAGATATAAACTCTATAAACGATACACTTTCTCCTGTAGAAACAAAAAAAGCAAATACTGATTATAAACCTGCTTTTAAAGGACAAACCAGAATTTCCGGAGTAAAAACTGTCACGCCATATAAAGTTGAAAAAATTGCCGAAAAATTAGGAAGACCCTGGGCAGTGATTCCACTTCCTGATGGAAGATTATTGATCACCGAAAAAACCGGTTACATGCAAATTCATGATGCGAATGGAAACCTGGTTAAAAAGATAACAGGTTTACCTGCAGTTGATGCCGGTGGGCAAGGCGGCTTACTGGATGTAACACTGGATCCGGAATTTGCTAAAAACAAAACGATATACTGGTCCTATTCTGAAAAATATGGTGTTGGCAACCTGATGGCTGTAGCAAAAGGCCAGTTAAACGAAGCAGGTTCCAGAGTTGATAATCCGGTTGTCATATTTCGTGCAACACCTGCTTTAAAAGGCAGTTTGCATTTTGGTTCAAGATTATTGTTTGATAAATCCGGAAATCTTTTTGTGAGTACCGGTGAAAGATCTATCCTTGAAGGTAGAGCACAAGCTCAGTTATTAAGTTCTGGCCTTGGAAAAATTTTTAAAATAACCAAAGAAGGCAAACCTGCACCTGGCAATCCATTCCTTAATAATAAGGATGCTATGCCTGAAATTTTTGCATACGGAATCCGAAATGCGCAAAGCCTGGATATTCATCCGGTGACCGGAGAATTGTGGGAAGCTGAATTTGGTCCCCGCGGAGGTGATGAACTCAATATCATCAAAGCAGGAAAAAATTATGGATGGCCAACTATTACTTATGGAATCGAATACGGCGGAAATAACATAGGTGATGCAATACAACAGAAAGCAGGTATGGAACAACCCGTCTATTATTGGGATCCTGTTCTTTCTCCCGGTGGGATGGTTTTCTATCCGGGTAATACCATTCCTGAATGGAAAAACAACCTTTTCATTTGCGGACTCAGCAGCAATCATATTGCCCGCCTGGTAATTGTAAACAATAAAGTAACAGGAGAAGAAAGATTATTGGCAGATCTAAACGAACGATTCAGAGACGTGGCATATTATAATGGAATGCTCTATGCAGTAACTGACGGCGGAAACATGTATAAGATCAGTAAGAAATAGACCTGAAAAAATTATTATCAAGATTCTTCAATTAATCAACCAACCGTTTACTTTTTGTAAACGGTTTTTTATTATTTATTAAACACGGCAGGTTTTGCATTTTTTTGAGCCAGCAATGCCAATTCAGTTGCATAAAAACAATGATCCTGCGTCATGGCAGTCTCTGTTCTGTTCACTATATCATCAATCAATAACTTACCAAAAGGCAATGCTTCCTTACTGCAGTCAATGTATTTTGTTTCTTTCTGATCAACTAAATACAAATGATCTCCTCCCGGATGGCTGGCTATATCCACATTTTTCCTGATCTCAATATAACCCTCAGTTCCAAGAATTATAAGACGCCCATCTCCCCATGATTTTAGTCCGTCAGGCGTAAACCAATCGACTCTTATATAGCCGGTACCGCCATTTCCTCTTAGCATCACATCCCCAAAATCTTCAAAATTTTGATACTGCGGATGATGAATGTTGCCGGTTTGTGAAGCTACAATTTCAGCCCTTGTAGTATTTGTAAAAAAAAGATATTGATCGAACTGATGCGAACCTATATCCGTAATGATACCGCCATAACG
Source organism: uncultured Chitinophaga sp. (assembly GCA_964581455.1). GTDB lineage: Bacteria > Bacteroidota > Bacteroidia > Chitinophagales > Chitinophagaceae > VBAS01. The sequence continues at coordinate 13,407 of CAZOOT010000032.1, forward strand.
TTTTTTATCAAAGAACCAATCCGGCCGGGTAGATAGAGATATCCTGTGTGGTCCCAGTCCAATTGTCTGAATCACTTTTCCAATTGCCCCTGCCTTTACCAGTTCCCCTGCTTTTACGGTTGCACGATTTTCAAATCGTTCACTATATGCAATTGAATAAATTCGTTTTGTTTCCTTCTGCACTTTACGAACTTGTGCTAATTGTTCAAGCGTTATGATTCCGGGCTTATCTACAAGGTAATCTTTGCCATGTTGCATTACTTTTATTCCAAGCGGAGCTCTTTCATCAGGAATTCCTGAACTGAGAATAAGTTGTATATTTTTATCTTCCAGAATTTCTTTTTCACTGGCGGCTTGTCTGGCCCCGGGAAATCTTTTAGAAAAATTTGCAGCAAGATCAGGTTCTTTTGCATAAAATGAAATCATCTCTCCCCCACCATTGGTTATTGCAGCAGCCATTGAAAATATATGGTTATGATTTATTCCAATTACCGAAAAACGGATACGTGGCTCATAATTGAATACTTTGGAATTTGCTATTGCTTTTTTTGCAATAGCCGGCAATGCCAGTATTCCTGCAGCTGTAGTTGCTGCATTTTTTATAAACCGGCGCCTGTTTGCCTGAAGATTTTTCATTTTAAACTATTTTAATGGAAGTTAATCTTTTCCAAAATAAGCTGTAAAAAATAAATATGATTGAAATAAAGCAATAAAATTAGTTGAACAAAAAAACCAAATAACTGGTTGAAACATTAACTTCAAAACTGCCTTTTATAGGCTACCTTTCCGGCATTACCGGTAATTCTACCGCTAGTTAATTAAAAAAAAAATGACAAATATTACACAGGTTTTAAATGTCGAAAAAAACCTGAAAACTTTGAAGAGAAGTGTACATGCATCTGACCTGGATCAATTATTAAGCAGCAACGGACCTTTTACTTTTTTTGCTCCAAGTGATATAGCTTTTGAAAAACTTTCAGAAGGAATGATGGAAAACCTGCTGCAACCACAAAACAGAACTAAACTCAGGGATATGCTGAACAACCATGTTGTAAACGGCAAAATTAATTATACAGAATTAAAAGACGGTGATAAGTTAATCACTGTAAACGGGAAAGAATTGAAAGTGGAGATAAAAAATAATGTTGTACACGTTGATGATATTCAAGTTGCAGCAATAGAAGCAAAAGTTTCAAATGGAGTAATTCATTTCATGGATAAAGTAATTTTATAAAGCAGCTTATTGGGCACTCCCTTCACTGACCTGGTACAATAAATTCCTGCCTGAAAAAAACTAAAAAAGAAGCCCCTGTAAAAACAAGGGCTCAAACCAAAACTACTGCTTATGAGAAAAGTTTATTCTGAAGATATTTCATTAAATAATAACCGGGCAGATATTCATCCTGTTTTATCACCAGTCTGATTTTCTGTAAATACTAATCAAAGTTAGCCGTGTAACATATCAGGGCTATTATACAATTCTCTTATTTTTTTATATAATTCACACATCTTTTTTCAATAAATATTTTTAAAAAATCTTTCTCCCCTGGATCAACCGGAGAATTATTGCTATTACTGCTATTACCAATAATATATGTATAAGCCCGCCAGCATTAAATCCTATGAAACCAACCAGCCAGCTTATAATAAGAATGACTGCTACGATGTACAATAAATTACCCATATAATTGTTTTTTTATTTAATTGTTTTTCCCTTTTACTTTTAATTAAGATTGTTCAAACACAAAAGAAAGAGATCACTATAATGCCCTTATTATTTTCCTTAACTCTTCTTTTGTTTTTCCCAACCTTTTCTGCAGCTTCCCAAACATTACATCCATCTTACCTTCATCAAACAAAAGATCATTATCTGTTAATATTGCAAATCTTAGTTTAAGTTTTCCCTTCTGTTCATTCCAGCTTCCTTTTAATTCACTTATGTTTGGCATGCTTTTTAATTAATTTTTTATTAATATTTTAATACAAAGGTGAATTCTATTTATCATTAAGATTTATACAATTACTGATTTTAATTACATCTTTACTTTCATCCTGCATTTATAAATTCTATTTCAATACTAAATATTCTTAACCGGGATTACTGTTAAAAAATGTCTTCCGTAATTGTAAGAGCTGCATTTAAAAACTGGTATTCATTATTTCTTGTCCTTTAATACATCCTACCTGGTAAATTCAAGACTATGTTTATACTCATATTGTGTATAACACTCTGAGCTTTTCATTAATTTTTTTCTCCAGATCAATGTGCGTCTTTGTCTTTTTTACCTCATTCAAGGCATTTTCATAATTCATGACAGCTTCCTCAAACTGTCCGTTATTTTCCAACTTTAGTCCCTGAAAAAATAATTCCAGAGGTAAGTTCTTTTTGCTTCTAAGAATAGCACCTAAAATAAAGATGATAAGTATTACTATCATGATAAAAGGCAGGTATTGGTAAAATGTCATACTCAGAATTTTTATCTTACTTGTATATTGATGTATAAAGGTGAAACTATCTGCTGTCATATCTGTTACAAGAATCCGGGAAAATATTACAACTTTCACAGGTTTTCAGGCTTATTGAATCTTTTGATTTATTTGCGTTGGCAGTGCGAAGTAGTCAGACTGGTTATTTTATACAATACGGCAGAAAAAGGTACAAATCTGCAATAATGCATCAGGCAGGCCTTCCGGAGCATTAGCATAAGTTTATTATAAAACAGCATTTTTTTTACCCGATCAATTTTATAAGTATTGAAGACTTTTATTTTCGGAATAGAATACTGATCATCTGTTTATTTGAAAGATTTGTCAAATGTTTAGCCTTAATTCAAAACAAATAAACAACAATGTACTATCTGAAATTTCCGGAAATAGTATAGCAAACCTTATTATTTATTCTATAAAATATATCTCCATTGATTTTACGTAATCGCCGGATCTTTTTTTTGTCGAGCAATTGCCCTATACTATCGAAATATTGCGGCTGTGAAAAATAAGTGAGAGTATAATATTTTTTTGAAGAAAATGGCACACTGATTGAAACTGGTTTAATAGACATGAAAATCAAATCATTCCTTTTTCCATCAATATAATAAGTAATCTTATTGACCCAGGTACAATGTATGGATCGCATCAGTTGTATAAACTCAATAATTTTCTGCGCATTAAAATGATAAGCAATCAATGTATCTGTGAGGCGCTTTTCATTTATGTTAAACCTATAAACGTAGTTAAGTGTATCTGTTATAATTTCAAAGTAAATAGTTTTGAATTTCTTGTCTGTAAAAGTAAAAGCAAAAGCGGCTTGCTCATTTAAACTTTTGTATGTTTCTTCTATCCTGTCCAGCACTTTTTCATTCTCGTAAAAATATTTAGAAGAAACAGCTTTTGAAAAACAGGAAATTAATAAAAGTGTGACTCCTGAAAATGATATTGTGATTAACAGTTTATTCAGCATAGTTTTCATTTTTTGTACAATAAGTAATACCAAATACGATTCGTTTTAAAAATGCGGAAGAAAATTGCAGCAATGTTTTTCCTCCATAACCTGAATAAACCAAAGTAATGACATCATTTTTCTTACTGATTCTGTCAGCAACAATAAAATGGGTAGGAATTTCCAGACCAGTATTTTTACGATTTTTTTTATGCAAGATCCTGTTATTGATATATAAAACAACTTTGCCGGTTTCCAGTTTTTCACTGATGTATTGATACAGGTCTTCAATTTTGGGTCGCGAAAAATCTGCTCCTTTTGCACTTACCTCATAGTAAGTAAGTTTATTTACCATCCGGTTAAATTTGGCATAATTAACGGATGCCCATAATTTATCTTCATCATCCGGATCATATTTCCTGTTGAATATATTCACGTATCCTTTGAAATGATCAGCTAGACACAAGAACCACATTTGTTCTGCAGGACGTATATCCAGAATACCTTTATACCTGAGCATGCCCGCTGCCTTTTTTATAGCACCAGTAGGTTCGAAATTGATATTTCTGTATGTTGCTTTTCCATCGTTGTATAATTGTATTAAAAGCTTTGCATAGCCCAAAGGATCGTCCATTAAAATCAAATAGGTCAATACCCCATATCCGCAAAAGTTGGTTCCATTACCAGGATATACACTTAGGGGCTGTAGAATATTTACTTTAATATTTTTTAGAAAAAGGGCAGGATTTATATTCGGCCAGGATGCACTGGGTTCCAGTTTTTTTATCTTATCAATAAATTCAATAGCTTGTAGTTGAGAGGTGATTGAAGTGGAATCATTAATCGTTTTTTTTACAGGATTTGCGTAAGTTGCTGTTATCTGGAATAATACTAATCCTAAAATCCATAAACCTCTTATAAAAGATATTCCCCGCCTTGCTATTAGATTTGTTTTCAACTTACTAATATTTTTTATTATTAAAGTAATTAAAAAATATATATTCAAAAGCACATATGTTATAAGTCTTCCGAATTTTAAACAAAAAATAAAACCGCCCTGAATATACCGGGCGGTTAATTTTTATAAAAGTCTTGAATCAATAATTATACTAATCTTGAATCAATAATCATATTGTACGGGTTGACCATCTTTATCATAAAAAAAATATCCCGTGTTTCCCTGCATATTATCCTTTATCCTGAATATGTTTTTTGCGCCATTGGGCCGCTCAACCTTAATAATTTCTTCCAACTTAGTTCCCGGCCGGCGTTTGAAAATTGAATCCAGAATATTTCCCGGCACTTCATTACTTGTCACGGGTGTTCTGGTGTCTTTTCTTTCCCCATTGGCATGGTAAACTGCAGTTGACATGTTTAGTCCGCTTCCAAAAGTAGCAGTCCAATCACCCCTGTATTTACTCCAGGTAACATTGTTCGCATTGGGATAATCCCGTTGAAATCCTTCTCTTACTTTCGCAGGCTGATTCCTGGAAAACTTCGGGCCATTGCCACTTTTATCTGATGTGCCATCCCAAACTTTTTGACTGTGTTCTTCCTTCACTTTCTTTTCACGTTCATCTTTGATATCTTTTTCGTACTTATCTTTTACCTTCTCATCACGGTCTTCCTTGGCTTTCTTCCTGTAATCCTTATTTACTTTTATTACTTTATCCTCTTTTTCATGCTGAGCCTTACTTTTTTCTGTCTTTGCCTTACCGTTTTCATTTTTATCCCCACTCTTCTGGGCAATAATAGTTAAACTAAAAACGAATCCGATAGCCAATAAAATTGTTTTTTTCATATACATGATTTTAGAATTTGACACCTAATGAAAAACCAAAACCTGTGTTTTTTGCAGATGTTTGATCATTGTTGTTCCCTTCATATTCTGGATTGATCTTTACAAGACCCAATTGCGTATTTAACTGAAAGGAAACTCTGTTGGCAAACTCATAACCAATTAGCATATTGGCACCCGCATCAATTGGTCTTAAATAAACTACGTTATCCCGGTCAGTAATCAAAACCTTATTCTGGAATTCTATTTTTTCACTCTGATTTGATCCGTTGTTATCATAAGTGGCATTACCACCAATACCCATGGCTACATATGGTCCAAAACCCAATAACATATGTCCACTACCCAATAAGGGCTTGTAAATAAAATTCAGGGGCAATTCCACATAGGATATTTTTAAAGTGGTATTAAAAGATTGACCCAGAAAAAGATCATTACTCTTTGCTCCTTTTATAGAATATAGCAAACCAGGTTGAAAATAAAAGTCCGTTCCTACCGGAATGTCTAAATTAATCCCGGCATTAAACCCGGTTAACAGATCATTCTTTAACTTATTCCCATTATCATCTGTACCATTAATATTCTGAAAGTTTACACCGGCACGAATTCCAAAACTTGTAGCGCCGGTTTGATTTACTTTTTGCTGTGCCTCGGAAAATATAGCACCTAACACCAATACTGCGATTAAACTGATTCTTTTATTCATTTTGTTTTTTTTATTTAATTCAAAAAATTCTTTAATTATTCACCACTGTTTTTTGCTGCTTCTTTTGCAGCATCTTCCTTCATTTTTTCATTGGCAGAAACAACAAACTCTACCCGGCGGTTCTGAGCCTGTCCATCTTCCGTTGTGTTAGTATACTTAGGTAATAATTCACCAAATCCTATTGTTGTAAGTCTTGCTGTTGCAATAACAATTCTTGAATTTGTAATACCAAATCCTGACAAATAGGAAGCGACAGCAACTGCCCGGCGTTCTGAAAGAGCCTGGTTATAATTAACCGCTCCTTTACTATCTGTATGCCCCTGAATTTCAATATTGGTATCCGGGTATTTTTGAAGGATAGCAACCAGCTTATCCAAATTAGTACGGGCATCTGCTGATAGTGATGACTGATCAAAACCAAACAGAATCTTATTATTAAATTCAATTACTATCCCTTCCCCTACTCTGACTACTATAGCTTCAGGAATGTCTTTTTTCATTTCTTCTGCCTGCTTATCCATCTTGCGGCCGATAACAGCCCCTGTAACACCACCAACTGTAGCACCAATAACAGCACCAAGTACTGTATTACCAGTTGCCTTGCCTATTACTGCTCCTGTTGCTGCGCCTCCGGCTGTTCCAATAACAGCTCCCTTTTGTGACTTGTTCATGGATTTACATCCCATACCAAAAATGGCAATCATTGAGATTCCTGCTATTAAAATTTTTATTCTTTTCATTTTGTTTTTTTTTAAAATTGAATTGTTCTATTTGCTTGTTTTTCCAAAATATTTTTACATTTTGGTTTGTTTTAAATATTAAATCAGAATACAAAGATGATTGTATTTGTTAAGGTTAATGTTACACAACAATCTATTTATGTTACATCATTCATATGTATTGAATACAGTTGAAACAGTAACTGTAAAATCTTTATTTAACTTGTAAAAAAATCCCCGGTAGTTACCGGAGATTTTTGCGTTCTCAAGGTTTAATAGTATAATCTTTTTTATCTGCTCATTGGTTTATAATATTCCATTGCTTTTGGCATATTTGCTTTCATATTTGCAATTCTGGTTGCATCAGAAGGGTGACTGCTTAAAAACTCTGGCGGCTTTGCTCCTCCTGCAGCAGCCATTCTTTCCCAGAAAGGAATAGCTACCTGTGGATTATAACCTGCCATTGCTGAAAAGTACAATCCAAATTTATCAGCCTCGGATTCTTCTTTACGGGAAAAAGGCAATAAACCTCCAACTGTAGTTCCAACACCATAAGCAGTCATAAACATGTTTTGAGTTTCTGATGGTTTATTGGCAAGTGCCACCTGAAGGGCAACTCCACCTAACTGCTGTAATAAAGCCTGGCTCATTCTTTCTCCACCATGCTGTGCAATGGCGTGAGTAATCTCATGTCCCATTACTACTGCCAGTGCTGCTTCATTCTGGGTGATGGCCAATAACCCGGTATACACTACAACTTTTCCGCCTGGCATGGCCCATGCATTTGCAGCTTTATCTTCTATAAGATTAAATTCCCACTGGTACCCTTCCAGGATAGAAGGCATTCCTTTACCATCATAATAAATTTTTATAGCGTTAGCTATTCTTGTTCCTACACGTCGTACCATTTCAGCATCCCTGTTCGAGCTGGCACTGACAACTTTGTTTTCGCTCAGAAAACTCTGGTATTGCTGTTTAGCCATGGATTGCAATTCAGTCTCAGATACCAGGCTTAATTGCTTGCGACCCGTTACCAGGTTTTGCGTACAACCGCTGATAAGCGCTGCTATTATAAGTAAAGAAATTATTTTTTTCATTTTATTTTTTTATCAGATTAAATTGAAAACATCTCCCGGATATTTACACAGACCTGTTTTTAAATTAAAGGTTGTCAGTAACTAAACAATTAACAAAGTTGAATCTCTTTGTACATTGAATCATTATACAATTTCTTATTATAGTTGTATCATTCATTGTTTTCAAAAAAAGATCCAGGTTGACTGCAAATTCTGAAATGTGTGAATTATGTAATTTTTTTATAAAACGGTGTAAGATTTTTTGGCGGATTACTTCTCACCTTTATAGAACAATTAACAAACCTCTTTACAAAATTTACTCGATCTGCAAAGGGTTATCAAAATCAAACTTTAAAAACAAGAAAATGATTACAAAAAAAACTTTCAGAACAGCAACGCTTGTTATTCTTATGGCGATTGCAATGCCAGCAAGCTCAGCTATTCTGGCCCCGGAGAATTCCACTAACCCTGCCACAGCTGAAAACGCCAGAACTCAGCAACTGGTGCAGCGTTTGGAAGAGATCAGGAGTATAGATAAATCAGATATGACAAGACTTGAAAAGAAAGCAATCAGAAAAGAAGTTGTGGAAATCAAAAAAGAAATGAAAGCAATGAGTGGTGGCGTTTATCTTTCTGTAGGAGCTATTATTATTGTGATATTGTTATTGATACTATTATTATAATATCTGATTTGATAACAGGCAAAACAACAAAGCTCCTGTATATATTAAATGGATTTAACTCTAATTCCGGATATCAGTTACCCTGAAATGAATAAATATGTAAAAATTACTAACCACTAACACTTATCCTCTGTTTTAACCACCCCGGATCAGGGGTGGTTTTATCTTATTATTATACTGCTGATATACATTTCTGTATTTCACCAAATGTCTTCCTGGAGTATGAATAATATAACTCTTATTCAATACGATGTAACAATTTGTATAACAAAGCAACTCATCTTTGTTTTTCAAGATTAAAATAATTACCATGTCACTTCTTACTATTTTATTAGTCCTGATAGTTGTTGGCGTTCTTCTCTGGCTTATCAACTCCTATATTCCAATGGACCGCAAAATCAAAGGCATACTGAATGCAGTTGTAGTTATAGTAGTTGTCATCTGGCTTTTACAGGCGTTTGGACTTTTGGATTCAATAAAAAACTTCCGGATCTAAAAAAGACAGATTAATTAAGCATTTGCTGGTACTGTTATTCGCAAATACATAACAGGCATTTCTTTCTTGATTTATAAATTTTATTCATTAAATAAAAAAAGCAATTGGTTATTTTTCTGAGAAATATTTTTACCGATACAGGAAATGTTACCCTATTTACGCTACGGTTCTTTAAAGAAATACTTAGGCCTCCCTTTGAAATCAGAGAATTCATCAGGCAATGTTTTACTATTGGCTACAAATCACTGCCCCTGGTTGCCATTACCGGATTTATTATGGGCCTTGTATTAACCATTCAAACAAGGCCAACTTTGGCTGAGTTTGGTGCGGAATCCTGGTTACCGGGGATGGTTGCCTTATCCCTGATCAGGGAAATTGCTCCGGTGATCACTGCTTTGATCTGTGCAGGAAAAATTTCCTCCGGTATCGGTGCAGAACTTGGCTCAATGAAAGTGACAGAGCAAATAGATGCCATGGAGGTGTCAGGCATTAATCCCTATAAATACCTTGTAGTAACCAGGGTGCTGGCCACCACATTGATGGTTCCGCTTTTAGTGGTATTTGCAGATGCAGTGGGTGTTTTTGGTGGTTTTGTGGGTATGAATATTCATAGCGACATTACTATGTTTCGCTATATTTCACAGGTAATTGCTTCACTTGATTTTATTGATGTTGTTCCGGCAATCATTAAAACTTTTTTCTTTGGATTTTTTATCGGTATGATTGGTTGTTACAAAGGATTTACAGCAGCCGATGGAACGGAGAGTGTTGGTAAAGCAGCTAATTCTGCCGTGGTTGCTGCTTCACTTACCATATTTATTATTGATATGCTGGCAGTACAGATAACTGATTTTTTCCTATAAATGAATAATGATAAAAGAAACATTAAATAATATAAATCCCTTGGTTGATGATCCTTCAACATCAGATATTAAAATAAATGGCCTGTATAAATCTTTTGGTGAAACTAATCATGTTTTAAAGGGTGTTGATCTTTCAGTAAAAAAAGGTGAAAACCTTGTAGTACTTGGAAAATCAGGATCTGGCAAATCTGTAATCATCAAATGCCTGGTGGGCCTGATAGAGGCAGATAAAGGGGAGATAAAAATATTTGATACGGATATTACCAAATTAAATAACCAGCAACTGAATGTCATCAGGTTAAGAATTGGTTTTCTTTTTCAAAATGCTGCCTTATATGATTCAATGACCGTAAGGCAAAATCTTTCTTTCCCACTGAAACGACATTCAAAAAATTTATCAGAGAAAGAAGTGGAAGATGCAATTTTTGAAGTGCTGGAAAGTGTAGGGCTTGCTCAGGCAGTTGATAAGATGCCATCTGAATTATCGGGTGGAATGCGTAAAAGAATAGCCCTTGCCCGTACACTTATTCTAAAACCCGAAATCATTCTGTATGATGAACCCACTACAGGTTTAGATACCATTACTTCCCGGGAAATCAGTGAACTGATCCTGACTATCCAGAAAAAAACCAACTCTACATCGCTAATTATTACACATGATATGGCCTGTGCAAAACTCACAGGTGACAGGCTGGTCATTCTGAATAATGGATTGATTGAAGCAGAAGGAAGTTATGATGAATTGGAAAAAAGTGATAATGATTGGGTTCGTTCATTTTTTCTTTAAGCATTTAATAAATAAAAGTTATGAAACAGAAAACAGGTTATACATGGAAATTGGGAATGTTTGTATTTGCAGGGTTTGCTCTGCTTTTGGCGACCATTTATTATATAGGGAAAAACAAGAATTTATTTGGTTCCACTTTTCATCTTCAGGCAAAATTTAAAACAGTAGGTGGCTTAAAAATCGGGAACAATGTCCGCTTTTCAGGTATAAATGTCGGCACCGTATCTGAAATTGAATTAATAACAGATACATCCGTTATGGTGAATCTGGTGATAAGAAAAAAATACCAGGAATTTATTAAAACAGATGCCATGGCAAGTATTGGATCAGATGGCTTGATGGGCGATAAAATACTAACTATTTATCCCGGTACAAACCAGACAGGTAAAGTAAAAAGCGGAGATACAATTGATTCCAAAAATGGCATAGAAATGGAGGATGTAATGAACAGCCTGAAAACCACTGTAGATAATGCCGGTATCATTACTGACCAGCTTGCCATGTTTAGTACTAAAATGAATAATGGGAATGGTGCATTATCCAAACTTATCAGTGATGAAGAATTTTCCAATAGCCTGAAAAACACACTGGTCAATCTCCAAATCAGTTCAAATGAATTTGCCGAATTCACTACCAAAATGAATAATGGCAAAGGAGCTCTTTCAAAATTGATGACGGATGAAGAATTCGGAAATTCACTTGATTCTACCATGTCTAATCTCCAGGGAGCAACAAAGGGATTGAATGAAAATATGCAGGCAGCCCAGAATAATTTTTTACTGAAAGGATTCTTTAATAAAAAGAAAAAGGAAGAAGAAAAAAAACAGAAAGAATTAAAAAGACTGGATGATTTGAAAAAGAAAATGGAATTGAAAAAAATTGCAGATGCAAAAAAGAACAACTTACCCCTGCCGGAAAAAAATAAAACTGATAGCCTGAAGAACTAATAAAACAGTTTTTCTAAATCAGGTTGATGACATACTTACTGAAACATGGGGCACATTTGAAATACAGTTAATATAAATCCCATCTATGAATTATGCAACATTCTTCCTGAAAAATGTAACAGATATTCTTCTTATATTTTGATTTTTGTATCATATTATCTCATTTAAAAAATTAAAGCAATGAAACGACTTTTTAATATCGGATTTATAGCAGCCCTGGTATTTGCAACATCCCTGTTAATTTCAGGGTTCATTCTTCTTTTCAAATATTTAAGTTAATCAGAAATAAAATAAAATGCTGATGAATACCAACAGACTTTCAAAAACCATTACAGCTGCTTTAAATGCACAAATCACGAAAGAAGCACATGCGGCACAAATTTATTTGTCTTATGCCTCATGGGCCGATAGTCAGGGTTATACTGGTATCTCCAATTTCCTGTTCAGGCATGCGCAGGAAGAACGTAACCATATGATGAAGATTTGCAGCTACATTTTAAAAAGAGGTGCTAAAGTTCAAATAGCTGCAATTCCTGCTCCACCCGGAAACCCTGAAAGTATTAATAACTGTTTTGAAAAAATATTTATGCATGAAGCAGATAATACAAAGGCGATAAATAAACTGGTAAAAATGAGTTTTACAGAAGAAGATTGGGCCACCTGGAATTTTACCCAATGGTTTGTAAAGGAGCAGGTAGAAGAAGAAATGCTTGTAATGAATTTATTAAATAAAGTAAAAATAGCAGGTGGTGAAAAAATAAGCAGTGATGCTACCTACTCATTTGACCGGGACCTGGACAAAGAACCTGATGAAGTGAAATCAGGATTAAATATTACATCTGATTAGTTTTTTTATAAAATTAAAGATGAACAGATAACCTTTTAACTATTAAAAAAATTACACTATGCAACGTAAAGGAAACAACCTTAGCATGACGATAAAAAATCTTATTGTCAGTTACTCCGATCAGGGACCGGATGATGCTCCAGTCATAATTTTCATTCATGGATTTCCTTTTAATAAAACTTCCTGGGACATGCAAACAGAAGTATTAAAAGAAGATTACCGGGTAATTGCATATGATGTACGTGGGCACGGAAATTCTGAAGCAGGATTGGGCGATTTCTTTATTGAACTTTTTGTAAAAGACCTGTTCTCCCTGATGGATAAATTGAATATAAATAAGGCAACTCTCTGTGGATTATCTATGGGTGGGTATATTGCTTTAAGAGCTATAGAACAATGTCCGGAACGAGTGGAGTCTTTGATATTGAGCGATACACAGTGTGTTGCAGATACAGCGGAAGCAAAAGAAAAAAGATTGATGACTATTGAAAAAATAAAAAAATTTGGAGTTGAAAAATTTGCTGACGAGAGTATAAAAAATCTTTTTGCTCCCGGATCTTTTGCAACAAAAACAAAAGAAATAGAGGCTGTAAAAGATATGATCGAAAACACGGACAAACATTCTCTTTTCAGCACTTTAAGGGCATTAGCAGAGCGAAATGATACTTGTAACCACCTGCATGAAATAAATGTACCCGTGCTGGTCATGGTAGGTAAAGAAGATAAAATAACACCAATTGCAGCTGCCAGGTTTATGCATGAAAAATTTAAGGATTCAAGTTTGAAATTGATCGCACATGCAGGTCACGTAGCCAATATGGAGAATCCGGAAGCATTCAACTACCATTGCTTAATGTTTATGAACCTGGTTTCGGCAAGAAGATTCAGCCTGAGTGACTATGATGGTAACTAATTAATTATTTTATCATTTTAATAAGAAAACATGTTTTCAAAAAATGTTGGATTGGTTTTTATCATCATTGGAATACTGATGATAGCTTATACAGGATTCAATTATGTGACAACAGAGAAAGTAGTTGATT